>DATIWA010000724.1:0-14176 GCA_035465515.1 Candidatus Limnocylindrales bacterium
GACCTTCACCAGGCCCCTCCGGACAATCCAGTCCATCACGCGGACGTACTCGGCAAAGCCCCCTCCGCTGGGCTCAAATCCCGCTGTGGCCCCCACCTTCTTGTATACGGGACACTGGGCGAAGACCTTGTGCCGGCAGTAGTAGCACTGGCCGCAGGGGATGTGATGAAAGACCATGACGCGGTCGCCGATCTTGAAGTCATGGACTCCCTCGCCCACGGCGGCAATCTGCCCGGCCGTTTCATGACCAAAAATACGCGGCGCGGAATGCGAGCCGGTGTGAATCTTCTTCAGGTCCGTGCCGCAGATGCCGCAGGTATGCACCCGGATCAGCACCTCGCCCGGGCCGATCTCCGGAAGCGGCACGTTCTCCAGGCGAACGTCGTTCACGCCCCGGTACACCGCCGCCTGCATGACGTGGGTCGCCGAAGAGCGGCGCGCATGTTCAGTTGTGCTGGCCGTTGACATTCAGTTATTTGAGTACTCTGCTCCGTTTAGTGTAACAACTCTGGCGGGCCTCAGCCCGGCCGCAAGGTTCTGCCGCAGCCAGTCGCATAGCGCGTGCGCCGCCTTGCTGCTGCCCCGCCCCAGAGCGGCCACTGTCGGCCAGTAGCGGGGGCGCAGGCTCACCCAGCGCACGAACTTCCGGGTCTGAAACTGTCCCTCGGCGTCAACAAAGCGCTGCAACGGCGGCATGGAAAATTCCAGCTCATCGGAAACCGCCTTCACGCAGCGAAAGCCGGTCCCCGTTTGCTGGGCCGCCTTCGCCACCCCGGCCGCCTCCATGTCCACGATCAGGGCGTGGAAGCAAGCCACCAGTTCCGGTTTGGACCGCTTGTCCGCGATTTCAAAATGCGTCAGCAGCACGCCGCCGCCAATCACCTCTCCGCCCACGTCACAGCGATACTCGGTTCCGCTCGCCGAATCTACAATCACGTTGGGCAAAACAATACTGCCCACTTTCAGGCTGCGCATCAGCGCGCCCGCCAATCCCGCGGAAACCAGCATCGCCGGCCGGTACTGTTCCACCACGGCCCTGGCCGCCTGTTCCGCCCGCTGGGCGCCCATGCCGCAGAACACCGCCACCACTTCGTCATTCTCGTAGCAGATGAGGGGCCTGCCTTCCACGTTCAGCGTGTTCAGGCTCCAGCCCTGAATCAGGGGCTTTAACTCGCGCTCCAGCGCCGCGATAATTCCCACCTTGCAGTTCATGGTCGCGCCACCGCCAGCCGTTTCGCCTCTGCCACGTAGCCGTGGGTCTGGAACCAGTCAATGGCCCGCCGCAGGGCCTCCTCCGCCGGAATGATTCTGTACCCCAGTTCCCGTACCGCTTTTTCCGACGACGCAAACATCTTTTTCCGCCCCATCTTCACCGCGTCAATCGTCGCCCTCGGCTCTTTGCCCATCACCATTCCGGTAAAAAACTGGTCGAAGGCGGCAAAGCCCATGGCCACGCTATGGGGAACTTTCATGGCCGGCGAAGGCAGCCCGGTAAGCTCCGCCAGCTTGTCCAGGATTTGTTTGAGGGTGAGGTTCTCTCCTCCCAGGATGTAACGTTCGCCCGGCCTTGCTTTTTCCATCGCCAGGACGTGCCCGCGGGCAACTTCCTTCACGTCGGCCAGATTCAGGCCCGTGTCCACGTAGGCCGGGAACTTGCGTTTAAGAAAATCCAGAATGATCCGGCCGGTGGGCGTTGGTTTGATGTCCTGTTCGCCGATGGGCGTCGTGGGATTCACAACCACCACGTCTGCTCCCTTGCGCCCCGCCTCCAGGGCAATCTGTTCCGCCATGAACTTGGACCGCTTGTAATGACCAACCATGTCGGCCAGGGAAACCGGGGTGTCTTCATTGACAACCTGCCCGCTCTCGGTAAATCCCATGGTCGCTACCGAACTGCAATAGACCACCCGCCGCACGCCGCTTTCCTGAGCCGCCAGGATCACCGCGCGCGTGCCTTCCACGTTGGCGCGGTACATCTGTTCGGGATCGCGCACCCATATGCGATAGTCTGCCGCCACGTGAAACACGAACTCACACCCCGCCATCGCGTTCTTGAGCGACTCCGGCTGGCGCAGATCTCCTTTGACCACTTCGGCCCGCAGTTCGGCGATGTTGTCCGTGCGGCTGGTTGACCGCACCAGCAGGCGCAGGTCCGCCCCCTGTTCAGCCAGCGCTCGCGCAACGTGACTGCCTACAAACCCGGTGGCTCCTGTGACAAAGGCTTTCATCTCTTTGTTCTTGGTCTCCAGCGAAGCGAGGAGATCGCTTTCATCTCACAGAATGCCGGGGAACGCTGATCGTATCAGGAGGCAACCGGTTTCCGGGCCGCCCGTTGGCAGACGCAGCATTCATTAGGTGGGATCCCCCGTTCTGCTCGGGATGATTTACTCCAGCTTTTCAGCCTCGATTCCAATGCCCTTCTCGCCCGCCGCCTTCTTTTCCCAGTATTTCTTCACCCAGGCCTCCCAGCTCCTCCCCGCTGCCGTATCGCGTCCGGAAAAGGCCAGGGCTGCAATCTCGGAATACGGGATCGAAACTTTCTCGCCGGAGTCTTTGGGATAAAGCCGCACCAGTGAATCGCTCAGGGTCTTGCCTGACCGGCGGTCAAAGATATAGCCCTCAATTTTTGTCCCGTCCCTGCGGGTGATAGTCACGTCACCGCGGTAGTCAAAGGCCTTTTCCAGTGCCTGCCGGAGTTCTTCTTCGCCTGCCAGGTCGGGGACCCAGCCTTCCAGCTTCTCTTTGGAAAAGCCGGGGACCACTTCGAGCTGATCGAAGTTCCTGTTTTCAACCTGTGGATCGCTCATGCCCGGGTTTCCTCAAGCTCGCCGGATGCAGCTTCGATCTGCACCAGCGGGTTGTAACTGTGTACCGGACGCGCCGGCTCATTCAGCAGCCGCAAGGCGTCATCGTCCTTGTGCCGGGTGAAGAGAGTGGCCCGCGCCGTGGCCAGCAGGCCGCGTACTGAACTGAATGTCTCATTCACGGCGGAGGCTTCATAGCCGCTGTGCACCATGCAATTGGCGCATTTCGGGTTCCCGGATTCCGTCCCGTACTCATGCCATGCGGTGGAATCCAGCATCTCCTGGAAAGTATCGGCATAACCGTCTTGCAGCAGATAGCAGGGCTTCTGCCAGCCGAAGATGTTGTACGTGGGCATGCCCCAGGGCGTGCAGGCATACTGCCGCTTGCCCATCAGGAACTCCAGAAAGAGCGGCGACTGATTGAAGCGCCAGCTGGACTTGCGGTTGGCCAGGATTGCGCGGAACAACCGCTTGGTGCGCGCCCGGCCCAGGAAATGCTTCTGGTCCGGAGCTTTGTCATAGGAGTAGCCCGGCGAGAGCATCATGCCCTCCACGCCCAGCTCCATCATCTGGTCAAAATGGGCGCGCACGCTGTTGGGGTCGGCGCCATCGAACAGCGTCGTGTTCGTGGTCACCCGGAAACCGCGCCGCAGCGCTTCCTTCATGCCCTCAACCGCCTTCTCGTAGCCGCCTTCGCGACAGACCGAGAAGTCGTGGTGCTCGCGTTCTCCATCCACGTGGACTGAGAAGGTCAGGTACTTGCTCGGCTTGAAAAGGTCCAGCTTTTCTTTGAGCAGCAGCGCGTTGGTGCACAGGTAAATGTATTTCTTGCGCGCCACCAGGCCTTCCACAATCTTGTCAATCTGCGAGTGCATCAGAGGCTCGCCGCCCGGGATGCTGACCATGGGAGCGCCGCACTCTTCCACCGCCCGGAAGCACTCTTCCGGCGAGAGTTCCTTCTTGAGGATGTGGGCCGGGTATTGGATTTTCCCGCATCCGGCGCACGCCAGGTTGCAGCGGAACAGAGGTTCCAGCATGAGCACCAGCGGGTAGCGCCTGCGTCCCGCGAGCTTCTGCTTCACCACGTAGCTCGCAACCGTCCACATCTGGGAAATTGGTACCGGCAAAGTCGATCTCCTTTGGTCCCTTCTAGTCTGTTGTCCGGCCCGGATCAGGCAAGCGACGGGCCTTCACTGCTTTGCTCTCCCATCACCGGAGCACCCGGCGGCCTCATCCCCTCGCGTAACCCACGGCTCCCTCTTCATACAGCGCGGAGAACTCGTGGGCAAAGGTGGAAAGCGCAATCAGCGGGAAATAATCGCGGTAGAGGTGATACGCCAGGTAGAACACGCGCGGAAACCCTGTGCCCGTGTACTGGTCTTCATCCCAGGATCCGTCGGGCCGCTGGGTCTCAATCAGGTACAGAATGCCGCGCTGCACCGACTCGCTTCTTGTATCACCTGCCGCGAGCAGGCCCATCACCGCCCAGGCTGTCTGGGAAGGCGTGCTTGTCCCGATGCCGCGCGTGCTCGGATCGTCGTACGAGCCGCAGCTCTCGCCCCAGCCGCCGTCCGGGTTCTGCACCATGCGCAGCCACTCGGCTCCCTGCTGAATGTAGGGCTCATGATGGTCAACACCAATCGCCTGCAGGCCGCGCAGCACCAGCATGGTGCCGTAAATGTAATTGACTCCCCAGCGTCCGAACCACGAGCCGTCGGCCTCCTGCTCGCTCAGGATGAACTTGATGGCCTTCTTCACGCGGCGATCGTTCTGGGTGAAACCATAGGAAGCCAGCATCTCCAGCACGCGGCCCGTGATGTCCACGGTCGGCGGGTCCAGCATGGCGTTGTGGTCGGCGAACGGGATGTACTGGAAGACCATTCGCGTGTTGTCCTTGTCAAATGACGCCCAGCCCCCGTTCCTGCACTGCATGGCGAAGATCCAGTCAATGGCCCGTTGCGAAATCTCATGCTGGTAACGCTCCCGCGGGTTGTCCACCTTGTCCAACCCCAGCAGCACCATGGCGGAGTCGTCCACGTCGGGATAAAACTCGTTGTTGAACTCGAAATACCAGCCGCCCGGCTGCGTGTTGCGGACCTTCACCGCCCAGTCGCCTTTGCTGCGGACTTCCTTGCTCAGAATCCAGTCCGCCGCCTTGATCATGCGCGGTTCAGTCCTGCTGACGCCGCTCTCGCCCAGAGCGAACATCGCATATGCCGTGTCCCAGACGGGCGACATGCACGGCTGCATGCGGAACGTCGGCTCGCAGTGGTCGGGAACGCCCGGTTCGTCAATTCCCAGTTTTTCGAATTCATCGAGCGCGCGAATCATCTGCGGGTCGTCATTGGAATAACCCAGGCACTTCAGGGCGATGATGGAATTCAAAATGCCCGGATAGATGGCGCCCAGCCCGTCTGATTTTTCAAAACGCGCCAGCATCCACTCTTCGGCTTTGCGCAACGCCAGCTTGCGCAGCGGGCGGATGTGGAACTTTTCGCAGAAATGCATTGCCCGGTTGCCGATCAGAAAGAAGTTGCGCCAGGAAATCAGCTTGGGGTTCCACTTCAGGTGCAGGTGCTTGCCGTACCTTCCACCGACAAAAAGCTCTTCGATGCCCATTTCCGCCGGGATCTTCTTGAACGGCTTCTTGGCAAAGCAGATGGAAAGCGGCACCAGGATGGCGCGCGACCACGATGAAATCTCGTAGATGTTGAACCAGAACCAGTTGGGCGCCAGCACGATTTCCGGCGGAATCGCCGGGACCGCTTCCCAGTCATACTGCCCCAGGAAGCAGAGATACATCTTGGTGAAGGTGTTGCACTCCGTGGCCCCGCCCATGGCCAGGATGCAGGTGCGCGCCCGCTCCAGCACCGGATGGTCGGCTTTCATGCCCATCAGCTTCAACGCGAAGTAGGCTTTTACCGAAGCGCTGATATTGGAGGGGCCACCCGAGTAAATCGGCCAGCCGCCGTCGGCGTTCTGGTGGCGCAGAATTTCCGGCACCGCGCGCTCCATGCGCTTGCGATTGCCGGTGCCCAGCAGCGTGTGAATGGCAATGTAATCCGATTCCAGCGTGGTATCGGCCTCGAGTTCGCCGCACCAGTACCCGTCCTCATGCTGCTTGGAGAAGAGGTGGTCACGCGCCTTCTCCACTGCCTGGGAAACGCGTCCCAGCATGCCGTCAATCTTCCCGAAAAGCATCTGCGCGGGATGCCCGTCTGACATCGTACTCATAGGCTAGTCTCCCGTGGCGGCCGGAGCTGCGGCAATTGCCTCCACGATTTCGGGGGGCAGGCCAAACCGGACGTTTTCCGGCATGACCTCCACCTCTTGTATGTTGACGAAACCCTTCTGCTTCAGGAACTCCACCGCCTGTTCCACCAGCACCTCCGGCGCCGATGCGCCGGCGGTCAGGGCCACGGTTTTCACGTTCACCAGCCACTCAGGCTTGATGTCGCCGGCCCTGTCAATCAGGTAAGAAGGCGTCCCCAGATTCGTGGAGACTTCCACCAGCCGGTTGGAGTTGGAGCTGTTTTCCGAACCCACCACCAGCAGCAGGTCTGCCTGGTGCGCAACGTCCTTGACCGCCGTCTGGCGGTTCTGCGTGGCATAGCAGATGTCCTGCGCATGGGGTCCTTCGATCAGAGGAAACTTCTTGCGCAGCGCCGCAATCACGTCGCGCGTCTCATCCAGGCTCAGCGTGGTTTGCGTGATGTAGGCAACACGCGTCGGGTCGGGCACCTGCAGGTTCTCCACCTCTTCCGCGGTGCCCACAACCTGTGTCACATCCGGAGCTTCGCCCAGAGTACCCACCACTTCATCGTGGTCGTGGTGCCCGATCAGGATAATGCTATAGCCGCCTCTGGCGTACTTCACCGCCTCCACGTGGACCTTGGTCACCAGCGGGCAGGTGGCGTCAATCACCTTGAGGTTCCGCAGCTTGCTGGCTTCGCGAACGCTGGGCGCCACGCCATGAGCAGAGTAGATCAGCCGCTGGCCGTCCGGGACCTCATAGACTTCATCTACAAAGATCGCGCCCTTGGCCTTAAGCTCTTCCACTACATAGCGGTTGTGCACAATCTCCTTGCGGACGTAGATCGGCGGCCCGAACGCGTCTAGCGCAATGCGCACGATATCAATCGCCCGAACCACCCCGGCGCAGAACCCGCGGGGCTTGAGCAGCAGCAAAGTCTTAGTTTCTTGAGCTCTCATTGTGATCTGATGATTATACCCTTTTAGACACTCTTTCCCGACTCTAGGTTATCTCTCGGGGCAAATTAGCGGCAATGCAAGCTCTTGAAATTGCTATATTTAGCATTAATCAGGCGGGATCAGGGGGCGAACGGTAGGCCCTAAAAACCTCACCGCGAATACCGTCTCACAGCCAGTGCAATGGGCAGCCCCACAAGGAACATGTGACCGATGGGACCGGTCACTGCCGTTGCCAGCGTAAAGCGCCCTTTTGCCGCTGCCGAGAGCGGCACCACGACGAAGTACATGAACAGAAAAACAGCCTCGCCAAAGAGCAGCCCGGAGATGACGGCATGCTCCGTCATGAAGGTGATATACCGGCTGGCCACCCAATAGACCGTGGCAGCGCCAAACGCGATCACAAAATGCAGCGCAAGCCCCAGCGCCGCCGTAGCCGCTCCTCCCTGGTTGGCCGCCTTAGGCCCGAGCACGCCGCTGGCGATGTGGTGCAGAATCATCACCGGTTTGATTCCCATAAAGCCCCAGGCGATGAAAGCCTGCGTGATGTCAAAGGCCCCGCAGGCCAGGCCGCCCCAGAAGATGGCGAGAAAAGCGTTGGAAAGATTTGCAGTCGCAGAGCTCATTTACAGGTTCCTCTGTTTGCCGGATGAACCGCACCAGCAATAGACATGGAGAACAAAAGAAGGTGAGCACGTTTGCTCTCGATTCGTTTGTCAGGGACAAGCCTTGTCGGCTCACGAGGGTCCGCGGGCGCGCTATAACGTAGTCCGGGCCGTGAGGCCGGTTGGCACACACTGCGATGAATGATCGGCATCGGCGGTACGGCTACGCGTTCGCTTTCAGCAGCTGTTCGGCGTGCTGGCGCGAGGTCTCAGTGAGCTTTTCCCCGCTCAGCATGCGGGCGATTTCCTCCGTCCGCTCTTCCCCGCCGAGCTGCCGGACAAGGGTCTTTGCCCGCCCCGCCGCTTCGCGCTTCTCGATCAGATAATGATGGTCGGCAAAGGACGCGATCTGCGGCAGATGGGTAATACAAAGCACCTGGTTCGCTTTGGCCAGGGCTTTCAGTTTCCTGCCCACCGCCTCGGCCGCCCGCCCGCCGATGCCCGTGTCAACTTCGTCGAAGACCAGGCAGCGCTGCGCTGTATTCCTGCTCTTCTTGCCCGCTTCAATCGTCGCTTTGAGCGCCAGCATCACGCGCGAAAGTTCGCCGCCGGAGGCAATCTTCTCCACCGGGTGGAGCGGCTCGCCGGGATTCGTGGAAATCAGATAGGCCACGTCGTCAAAGCCTGCCGGCGTCCAGTTCTCCGGCTCGTCCGCGCCGGAGACCTCGATCCTGAAATGCACTTTCATGGCGAGCTGGTTGATTTCAGCTTCCACAGTTTTTTGCAGCTCTTTGGCCGCCGCATAGCGCCGCTTGGAAATGGCTTGTGCGGTGACAAGATATGCGGCCGCCATGTCTTCAAGCTGTCTTTTCAGGTCGCGCAGCACGTCCTCGCGGTTCTCAAGCTCGTCCAGCTTGCGCGCCACCTCTTCTCCATAAGCCACGATCTCATCGGCGGTGCTGCCGTATTTGCGCTTGAGACGGTCGATCAGGGCGAGCCGGTCCTCGACTTCGGCCAGACGCTCCGGCGACGCGTCAATTTCGTCGGCGTAGTCGCGCGCCGTAGAGCTTACGTCTTCAATCGCTGCGCGGGCGCTCAGCAGCGCGGTGAGCGATTCCTGGAACTTGGGGTCAAACCGCGCCAGTTCCTCCAGGTGCTTTTTCGCCGCCGAGATGTTGGCGATGGCCGAGGAATCGGCCTCGTACAGCAACTCATAAGCGGCCATGGCTCCGCTGTACAGCTTCTCAGCGTTGGCCAGGACGCGCTTTTCCGTCTCCAGCTTCTGGTCTTCCCCCGGCTGAAGCCTGGCCGTCTCAATCTCTTTCTTCTGGAAGCTCCACAGGTCGGCCATGCGCAGGCGGTCCTGCTCGTCGCGCTCAAATTCGGCGATGCGGTCGCGCACCGCGGCCCACGCGGAATACTTTTCATTCAGATCGTGCAGGTCGTTGCCCGCATAACTATCAAGCAGCGCCAGGCGCGCCGGGGCGTCAAAGGCAAGAATGGTTTCGTTCTGCGCATGGATCGATGCCAGTGCAGGGGCAATCTGGCGCAGCAGCGCCACGGTCGCAGGCTGATTGTTGACAAAAACGCGCCCCTTGCCGCCGGCGGCGATCTCGCGCTTGATGATGATGTGCCCGTCTTCCGGTTCGATGCCGTTTTCTTCCAGCACCTTCTTCAGGCTGCGCTCTTCCGCTTGAAACACGCCGCTGACCACCGCCTTGTCCGCGCCGTGCCGCACCATCTCGGTGACCGCCTTGTCGCCCAGCAGCAGCGAGAGCGCGTCAATCAGGATTGACTTGCCCGCCCCGGTCTCGCCGGTAAGCAGGTTCAGGCCCGGCGCGAACTCCACCGCCAGGCTGTCAATCACGGCATAGTTTTCCACCCGCAGTTCCAGCAGCACAAAAAGACCCTCAAATGAAGGTGAGCGAAGGATAACAAAGATTCGCTGATTGGGTAATTCTGTAATTTGGCAGGGAAAACCCCGAGGTTCCCGGTCCCGGCCGCGGCTCAGATCAATCACCCGCTCTTGCAGCCATCTCCCTTGCCTTCCTTGCCACCACTTCCCTCGTCCGGCCCAGGGTCCGATTGAGGGTGTTTTTGGGGATTGACTTCACCAGTGGCTTGATGAGCCAGGCCAGTCCGAATGGAATATCGCGCGTGAGCGAAAGCGCTTCACACTGCACATACACGCCGCCATCTTTCTGGGCGAAGCGCCAGTAGGTGTTCAGCCGCCAGAGATAGCCGTGCCCCTGGCCCACCGGCAGCTCCGGCCCGTCCGGATGATCGGGATCTTTCACTTCGGCTATTTTCGTGCTGATCGAATTGGAAAACATCCGATAGGGGTCCACTTCTCCCCAGTGGACGTCATACTCGCTGTTGAACGCGACGGTGGTGAACTTCTTCTGATAGATGCGGAGAAAAATCCTGTAGTCATTCCCGCGGTGCCACAGGGTGCGCGAAGCAATGATCTCCGGCTTGTACAGTTCGGCGCGATGATCGTAGTCCTGCGCCACGCGAAGCGTCTGCGCCAGCGTGACCCCGGGAATAAACACCAGCCCGACCCAGTGGTGCACCATCCCATCGGGGACGTGAGAGCTGACGCCGGGCGCGCGGGTCTTCCGCTTGTCCACCAGGATCTCCCCCTGCTTCAGATGAGAGTATGCTTCCCGCCTTTCGTCAGGCGGCAGAGCATCCACGTATAGAAAGGGACCCCCCGGGCGCAGCTCCGGCGACATGCGCTCTTCCGTGGCGGCAACATATTTGTCGAACGCGGCGGTGGTCGCGGGTTTCAGTTCGGCGGCGAATGAGACTGGAGCCAGCGAGAGCAGCAGGACCGCTGCAGCCACGAACCGGCATGGACCAACCAGATTCATAAGGCTCAAGGAGCGCCGTCACAACAGGGCCATGAAAGGCATCTGCGTTCATTATTGCCGATCAGAATGAACTTTGCAGCACTCCGCCTTTTCCATTCTGCGGAATCCTTGCCGCAAACGGTTACTATATTCCAGCCTATGCTGCTGTTGGTTTTCAAATACCTGTCGCTGGCTTTCAGCGCTCTGCTGCCGCTGATCAACCCGCTGGGGTCCGCCCTGGTGTTCTTCGGGCTTGTCGGCGCTGCGCCGGCAGAGGTGTATCATCGCCTGGCTCGCAAAATCGCTTTTAACACCATCATCTTTTTGTTCTTTGCTGATCTTGCCGGGGCCGCCGTCCTGGCCTTCTTCAGCCTGTCCCTTCCGGTGGTCCAGGTGGCGGGCGGTCTGGTGGTGGCATCCATGGGCTGGAAACTGCTCAACCAAAGCGAGGCATCAGAGCGGGCAGAGGTCTCTTCCGCCCAGACCGATCACCGTTCCCTGGACGCGAAGGCCTTTTATCCATTCAGCTTTCCCATTACCGCGGGTCCCGGCACGCTTGTGGTCACGCTCACTCTCAGCGCCCACGCGTCGCAAAAGACCCTGATTGCCACCAGCTTCGCCCAGCTGGGCATCCTTGCCGGCATCGTCTTGAACTGTATCGGGGTGTTTTTCTGCTACGCCTATGCTCCCCGTCTCACTGCCAGGATTTCGCGCCAGACCGTGCACGGGATTTTGCGAGTGATCGCCTTTATCCTGCTCTGCATCGGCGCGCAGATCGCCTGGAACGGCCTGGAGGAGCTGATCCATCAGCTGTGAATCCCCTTCGTGCCCGGGCCACCGCGCGCTCCCGCCGCATCCAACATCGGGTGAGGGTGATGGAGCAGGTTTTTACCGTTTCCCTGCCTTAAGTCAGGCCGAAGTCGAACGGTGGCAGGCAGCTGACTACATCACCCCTCCCGCTTTTTTCCCGTCATGCCGGGACGAGGCTGAGCGCTTCAGTTTATTGAAGTCCACCATATAGACCCGCAGTCCGAAATCCTGTGTGGTCTTGCTGTAGCCGGCCATGAGTTGCTCTTTGTAGTGGTCCAGGTAGAAGTCGAAAGGGTCGCGCGGTTCGGGATCGATCAGCACCATGTCCGTGTCATCCATGGTCAGCTTTCCGAACCGCAAGCGATTTCCGCGGTATGCCATGTAATTCTGCGCGGGGACTTTCTTCCAGCTATAGTGTCCGGGATCACCAAACGCCAGCACAATGTTTCCGCCCTCCAGCCGCACCGCGCCAACTCGACCGGCGATGTGCGGGGGCGGCAATAACTTTTCCGGATCGAGGAGCAGGTCATCTTTCTCTGCCGTGATTCCCGGCATTTTGCCGCTTTTGATCAGGTCCGCAATCTCGATGCCGAACAGGTCCATGAATCCCTTGGCGGGAAGGTGCAGGGCGCGAATTTTCTCCGCGTGCAGGCGAATCCTGCCGTCGCCGGTGACGCTCACCGTGCTCTCCGTCTCAAAACTTATGTCGCCTTTGTTATGGAGCTTGCCTTTGACTTTAAGGCGCCCCTTTTCAATGGTGATGGCAATGTCTTTCATGGGCGCATCCTTGCCGGCAAGCACGTATTGATTGAGGACGTTGGCCATCGCTGCCGGGGTAATGGCCATCTCGCCGGCCGCGATCCGCAGAATGAAAGATTGTTTGTCGTCGAACACAGGTATCTGGCCGGCGCGCGTGGGAACCAACTCTCCGCCAAGCTGACGGATATGCACGGCGATGCTGCCCGCATAGTGGTACATCACGTTCCGCATCTGCACGTGTACCGCTCCGGCGGCCTGTTCGCCGCCCTTCCCGGCGCCTCCAGCCCTGCCAGGCGCACCGCCCATCAGGCATGCGAGAAAAAAGATCAGCCCTTTCATCCCTGCTTGGAATCGGAAATTCTGGTCTGGGTGGTATGCGGCGTCGGTCTTCAGTCTATGGCCCGCAGAATGGCCGCCGCTGAGACCGCGATGTCGTTCCTCGTGGTGGACCAGTTCGAAACCGAAATCCGCATCGCAGCCATGTTGTGCCATGTGGTCCCGGCCAGCCAGCAGGTCCCGTCCTGCTGCACGCGCTCGATGACCGCGCGGGTCGAGTCATCAGACTTGTGGAAACGCACCAGCACCTGGTTGAGAACAACGTCATTCAGAATTTCCACCGCCGGATGGACCCTGAGCAGGTCCGCCATCTGGCGCGCGCAGCCGCAGCAGCGCTCCACCATTTCGCACACGCCGCGGCGGCCCAGATGCTTCAAGGCGGCGTAAACGGTAAATCCGCGGGCGCGCCGGGAGAATTCCGGAGTCCAGTCCAGGGGATCGCGCACCTGGTCCGACTGAACGAGATAGGCCGCCGAAACGGTCATGGCTGCGCGATGGGCTTCAGGGTGGCTGCACATGACGAGCCCGCAATCGTAGGGAACGTTCAGCCACTTGTGCGCGTCTGTTGCCCATGAGTCGGCTCGCTCCGCTCCTGCCACCAGATGGCGGGTCTCTTCGCTTGTCGCCGCCCACAATCCAAAAGCGCCATCCACATGCAGCCACGCGCCTTTCCGGCGCGCGGCCTCAGATATCGGTTCCAGTGGATCGAACGCGCCGGTATTCACATTGCCGGCCTGGGCGCAGATGATTGTTGGACCGGTGCAGGTTTCGAGAATACGTTCCAGCCCCGCGGCGATCATTCTTCCCTGTTCATCGGTTGGAACTCGCTTTATCGCGCGCGTACCCAGGCCCAGCATGCGCAGCGCGGTCAGCACAGTAACGTGCACCTCATCACCCACAACCACATTGATGGGCGGAGCGCCGTTCAGGCCATCAAGTTCCACGTCCCAGCCCTCCCGTCGCAGGACATGATGGCGGGCTGCCGCCAGCGCGGTGAAGTTGGCCATCCCGCAACCGGTGACGAATCCCACACTGGCGCCGGCCGGCAATCCCAGAAGTTCCAGCAGCCATCCGGCCGCGGCTTCCTCCACCACGGAAGCAGCCGGTGAGGCGGCGTAAATGCCGCTGTTCTGGTCCCAGGCGGAAGTAAGCCAGTCAGCGGCGGTGGCCACCGGCAGGCTGCCGCCGATCACGAAACCGAAGTACCGCGGTCCCGTGCTGGCGACGATGCCTGGCTCGGCGCAGCGGACAAGGTCCGCGATCACCTCGCCTTCAGGCGAGCCCTCCGGGGGCATGGGCGTGCCAACCCCAAATGCCCGGCGCAATTCCTGCGCGGCGATGCGAGGAAAAACCGGGCTTTGATCGCGGCGCTCACGATAGCGGGCGGTAATGCTCGCTACCTGCTCAAGAAGCGATTGTTCATCCATGGGCGTTGTCCCGTAGCGCTCTCCCTGATCCTTAATACCAGCAATCACATACCAGTGCAAAAGAGTGCGTCTAATACCGACTAACCAGAGCACCTGAATTTGCATCTGACCATTCAAACCATTTTTGAAAGCGATGCTGCGGAGGAGCCGCTCCACAGCTGCCCCATGACCGGTTGCGGAGGGTAGGACCAGGCGCGGATCCGGCTCTAGTCCCTCCGTAACCCTGTTTACCCAACGGATTCATGCCTAAGGTAGGCAATACATCGGCAAAATGGAAGTGCAGAATAATGGCAGGTTTACCGGCAATTGCAGTACGCGGCATGCCAGGGTTGCCGGGCGGCAAGAATGCGGTCCCGAGAGGACCTGGCAGCCGT
>DATIWA010000725.1:0-7200 GCA_035465515.1 Candidatus Limnocylindrales bacterium
AAGGCGCCGCCCTTGTGCGTCACGCGGAGCCGTCCGCGCAAAACAATGGTGTACTCCTCGAATTCCGGGGTCTGTCCCGGCTCCTGCCATCCCGCGGGACTCCGCATATGCGCCACGCTGATGCGCTCTTCCCCGGTGTTCAGCCTTCCCACATACTCGTCGATCAGTTTCGGCATATTGCCCGCTGCCGGAACGCGGGTTGGTCCTTGAATCAGCGTAGGCACGCTCGCACTCCTTGCGGGCCAGTGTCAGCGATATTTGCATCGCCATACCCGCGGCAAAAAGGTAACATAAAACGCTTTTCATTGATGCGTACAGCCTGATCGGAGAACAGATGAAACTTCGCTGCTCACTCGGCCTTATTGTCTTTTTGTCCGCGGTCTTTTCCTTTGCGCAAAACAATATCCACGAAAAGGTGGTCGTGGACGCCACGGATGCGCCGCGCAATATCCTGCACTCCACGGTAAATCTGCCTGCCGCCCCCGGGCCCATGACTCTGGTCTATCCCAAATGGATTCCGGGAAATCACCGGCCGACGGGCCCCATCCAGAACGTGACCGGCCTGCACATCAAGGCCAATGGCCGCGAACTCGAATGGACGCGGGACCTGGTTGACATGTGGGCCTTCCACATTCAGGTACCGGCCGGAACAAAAGAGCTGCAGGTCTCCTTTGACACGATCACCTGGAACGGCAAGAGTTCTCTGGCATCAAGCAAAGTGCTGGACCTGATGTGGAACCAGGTAGTGGTTTATCCGCAAGGAGCGGCGACGGATGCCGTTCAGATCCAGGCCTCGATCCGGCTGCCTCAGGGCTGGAAATTCGGCACGGCCCTGACGCCAACTCAACAGCATGGCGACTCGGCCGAATTTCAACCGGTTTCGCTCACCCGTCTGGTGGATTCGCCGCTGATCGCCGGCGCGTATTACCGCCAGGTGCAGCTCTCCGGGCCGGAAGAGCAGCCGACGCACGTGATTGACATGGTCGGAGAAAGTGAAGAATCAATCCAGATTACCGACAAAGATCTGGCCAGTTACAAGCAACTGGTCGCCGAAACCGGAAAGCTCTTTGGCGCCAGACATTACAGGAAATACCACTTTCTCTGGACGCTCAGCAATGAAACGGCCCACCATGGACTGGAACATCATGAATCCAGCGACAACGGAACGCCTGAGGACGTTTTCAGCGACGCAAACGTCCACAATCTGGAAGCCGATCTTCTTCCCCACGAGTTCGTCCATTCATGGAATGGGAAATATCGCCGTCCCGCGGGGCTGGTCACGCCCAACTACCAGGAGCCGATGAAGGGCGACCTGCTCTGGGTATATGAAGGAATGACGGATTACTGGGGAAACATTCTGGCGGCGCGCACCGGCTTGCGCTCGCCGGAGCAGTTCCGGGAAAACCTGGCGTACACGGCGGCCATGCTGGACCATCGCGCGGGCCGGACGTGGCGTCCTTTGCAGGACACGGCCACATCGGTCCAGATTCTGTACGGGTCGGCCCCGCAGTGGCTCAACTGGCGGCGCGCCGCCGATTATTATCCCGAAGGGTATCTGATCTGGCTGGAAGTGGATTCCATCATCCGGCGGCAGAGCAACGGACAAAAATCACTGAATGACTTCTGCCGCAACTTCTACGGCGGGCAGAGCGGGCCTCCAGCGGTTGTGCCGTATAAATTCGAGGACATTGTGGCCGCCCTGAACCAGGTAGCGCCGTACGACTGGGCAAAGCTGCTGCGCGACCGGCTGGATTCCAAAGCAGCGCACTCGCCCCTGGGCGGCATAAAAAATGACGGCTGGAAACTGGTGTACACGGGCCAGAAGAACGCAACCATGGAGGCGGCGGAGAAGACCCGCAACATGCTCGACCTGAGCTTCTCCGTGGGCATGATCGTCACCAAGGAAGGCGATGTCCGCGACGTAATTCCGGGCATGCCGGCCTACGCTGCGGGCCTTGCCCCGGGAATGAAGATCATCGCCGTCAACGGGCGCAAGTGGTCAAAAGACGTGATGCGCGCCGCCTTGCGGTCCGGCATGCACGGCCAGCAGGCGCTTGCCATCCTGGCGGAAAATGCCGAGTACTTCAGCACCTATCAGGTGGACTACCACGGCGGTGAGCGTTATCCGCACCTTGTGCGCAATGACGGCCAGCCGGACCTGCTGGACGAAAACATCAAGCCGCTGGCCCCCAGACCGTAACCCGGGCTGCGTTGCGGAAAGTTTTGCTGCCGGTCTATGCCCTTCCCCGGGATACGGCGGCGGTGCGCTCGAGCTTGTCCCAGGAGAAAGGCTTGCCGTCAACGGCGCGCTTCAGGGTCTTGATCAGGACGGCGGAGAAAAGCTGGCGGTAGGAAAAGCGCTGCAACCATAGATGCAGAAGCAACTGCATGTCTTCGCCCCGGCCTTCCTCTCGTCTCTCCAGCAGAAACGCGAGGGCCGAGGCGATGAAGTCAATCACTAGGAAGATCACAAAGAACAACGCCAGTTGTTCGAAGCTGCGGGAGTCGGCGCTTTCCGGATGGAAATAACGCTCCAGCAGAAATTTGATGGTGCCAAAGGCAAACATCAGGTCAATAAACGGCGAGAGCAAAGGCAGGATGATCTGGAAGATGATGATGTTGGGCAGGGCAATCCAGCCGAGCCGGCTGCGGCGGCGGATGGCGGAGCCGTGTTTCCAGATCGCCTGAAGAATGCCAAAGGACCAGCGGAAGCGCTGCCGCATAAGGCCGCTGGCATTCGTGGGCGCTTCCGTAAAGGCCAGAGCGCGATCCTCATTCACCACACGAAAGCCTGCTTCCAGAAGCGACATGGTCAGATCGGCGTCTTCGGCGACGGTATCGGTATGATAGCCGCCGGCTTCGCGCACCGCGGCGGTGCGCCACGCGCCAATCGCTCCGGGCACCACGCTGACGGCGCCGAACACGTTGAGAGCGCGCCTTTCAAAATTCTGGCTGGTGATGTATTCCAGGGCCTGCCAGCGCGTCCAGAGATTCACCCGGTTGCCGACTTTCGCATTTCCGGCGACGGCTGCAATCCTGGGGTCGGCGAAATGCGGCACCAGCAGAGATATGGCCGTGGGCGCGATCACCGTATCGGCATCAATGCCGACGTAAATCTCATCCGTCGTATATTTGAGACCGTAATTCAGCGCCTCAGCCTTGCCGGCATTGGTTTTGGTCAGCAGCAGCACCTTGCCCGCGGCAATCTCCCGGGCAAATTTCTCCTGCACCACACGCGACGTTCCGTCCTTGGAGCCATCGTCAACCACGATGGTGCGAAGCCGCGGGTAGTCGGACGCCAGCGCTGACCGGACCGTCTGCTCAATGACCTTCTCTTCGTTGTAGGCGGGGATGATTACCGTGACCGCGGGTTTGAAATCAGAGTCCCCGAGCGGAGGAGGCGTGCGCAACCGGTCGAAGGTCGCCAGTGCACCGATGCCCAGCAGGCGGCCGCTCATGAGAATGTCGCCCAGCAGGAAGACCCAGTAAATGAATACGCCCAGCCAGTTGAGCATGGTGAACGTTGCGTCATCCAGGCGGGCGGCGAGAATTTCATTTGGCGCGAGCTGCGGCATTACGTCCGCCCGGGTCTTGCCCAGCAGCTCTTCCACGCTGACAATTTTGAACCCGGCGGCGCGCAGACCCTCAATGATTCGAGGCAGGGCACGGATGGTGGCCTCACGGTCTCCCCCGCCGTCATGAAGCAATATCACGTTTCCGCAAACCGGCGGCTGGTGTACCTTGCAGCCCCTGGTGGCGAACTTGTTCGCCTGTTCGAGCACGGCAGCCACAATCTGGTCAGGAGTGCGGCCGCGCTGCCAGTCATCCGGATCGATTTTGGAACCGATGGTGATGAACCCCTGCTGCTGGACGTGCTGAATGGGGCGCACCTGGTCTGCGATGTCAGGCTCCTGATCAATCGCATAGGGCGGCCGGAAATAGAGCGGCTTTACGCCGACTTTACTGGCAAACAGGCGCTCCGTTAGATTCAGTTCAAAGTCTATGTAGCGCTGGGAAACTTCACTGATATCGGGATGGCTGAATGTGTGGTTGCCGATGGCATGCCCTTCCTGATAAATCCTTTTGGCAAGGCCGGGAAATTTCTGGGCTTGCAGCCCGATCAGGAAAAACGTGGCTGGAGCATTTTCCTTTTTGAGAATGTCCAGGATCCGCGGCGTGTTGGAGGGGTCAGGGCCATCGTCAAAAGTAATGGCAACTTCTTTCTCTTTCCTGCCGTACTGATTGAGTTGATAGGGCTGAGGCAGGACCTTCATGCTCTCGGCTGCAACCAGGCCGGACTCGGGATCGAGCGTCACCTGGCGTTCGCCCGGTTTGGGCTGCTGCTCCACGTAGAGAATGTCGCCATAGCCTTCGCGGTCCACGTCTTCGCCCGACGGCACATTTCTGAGTTTCTGCTCCGCATTGGCATCCGAGGGATTGTCCCAGATGGCCCATAACGAGCGGTCTTCCGACCCCAGCCGCCACAGCGCAAAGGTGCGAATTCCAAACTGACGCGCCGCGCGCATCTCATTGAGCGCGGTCACCGCGTCCAGATACCAGACCTGGTGTTCCACTTCGTTATCTTCCATGTAACCGAAGTGAGGGTTCAGCGCTTCGGAATCCAGCTCGATATCCGATTCGGATTCGTGGGCATGGAGCCATGCCTCCTGCACGTTGTTGGTATCAACCCCGAGGACCTTTCTTGTCTTTCGATTGAGGGCCCAGTCATAGCCGTAATTTCCAATGGCGCAAATGATCTTGGTTTTCGGGATGTCTTTGAGCGCCTGCTTCAGATTGGAATCAAACCAGTCCTGCGCGGCCACGGGGCCGGGACGGCTGGTGGTCTGGTGCTGGTCATAGTTCATCACCACCAGGCCGTCAGAACTGGCCGCCAGCCGGCCGTAATCGAAATCCTTGTCGGCCACCGGAACGTTGACGTAGAGCTTGAGCCCGCGGGAGTGCAAGTCTTCTCCCAGCTCTTCAATCAACGCATTGAAGCCGGGCTGGGCCGCAAGCGGGATCTCTTCGAAGTCAACAGCCGCGCCCTTGAAGCGGTCGCTGGCAAGAAAAACCAGCAGCTGCGAGCGGAAGTTTTCCCTGGCGGAAGGATCATTCAGGAAGTCGCCAATATTCGTGAGCCACTGCTTGGCTACAGGATCAAAGTTGTTGATAAGCGGAAAAACTTCGGTGCTGGCCTTTTCTGAGCGAAGAAACGGCATGACCACGTTATCAGGAGAATGCACGCGGCCGTTCTGGAGGACGGAGAAAAGCCGGTTGGTATCGTCCACGCTCTGGATATTGCCGTCAGGACTGAGGACATGCAGCCATTCGGGGAAAAGCAAATCAATCTGCGGATAGTATTCCTTCAGCGAGACAAAGCTGGCGGCGTCCCAGGTCACGTAATAGGCCGCGCGGATGCCTTCGTCGGTGTTGAGGACCACTTCCGAAGCAGGCGCCTTGCTCTTGCGATGGGTATTCCGGGCACGGGTCTTCCTGGGGTGCTCCCGCTCCTTCAACGTGCGCAGGATACGCTTCTGCTGAGGAAGAAGCGTGGGCGGCAAGGGCTCTTTCTGGAAGAAAACGCTGATGACGAAAAAGACGACCAGAGCGGAAATGGCCACGCCCAGCACATCGAAAAGCATGCGCAAGCGTCCCCACCGCTTCCGTTGCGGATCATAAAAAACCTGTTGAGCCATTGAAAACTGTTATCTCTAATCGTAAGCTGCGGGACGCCGCCGGTCAATTCGGTTCAGTCCCGCAGGACGCGCCAGTTGAACACGCAAGGAGTATCCCTTTAGACTGGCTGTTCTCTTCATGCGAGACCTCCTCGATCTCCTGCGGCGAAACTGGCTGTTTTTTGCCCTGTCCACGGCGGCGGCCCTGGGGCTCCGGCTGCTGTTTGTGTTCAAGTTCCCGCACATCGAGGGCGACAGCCTGATTTACGGCGACATAGCCAAAAACTGGCTGGCTCACGGGATCTATGGCATTGCAGATAACGGGTTTATCCGGCCCACTCTCATCCGCCTGCCCGGCTATCCTGCGTTTCTGGCGGCCACCTTTTCTGTTTTTGGGCAGGAACATTACACGGCCGTAATGGTTCTGCAGGCGTTGATTGACACCAACACCTGCCTGGTAATTTCCGCGCTGGCTCTGGAGTTGATGGGCGCACGCGCCGCCAAGACAGCGTACCTTCTGGCGGCGCTCTGCCCGTTTCTGGCGAATTATGCGGCGGCGCCTCTTTCCGAGACTTTGGCAATCTTTTGCACGGCGCACGCTCTCTACTACAGCGTTCGCGGCCTCAAAGCGCTACAGGCCGCCAAGCCGGGGATCCAGGTCTGGGCAGCCGCGGGGTTATGGACCGGGATCGGGCTGCTCATGCGTCCCGACGATGGAATTGTGCTGGCGGTGATCGGCATGGCGCTGCTGGTCACGCTGGCAACCAGCCGGAACAGGAAACAGGTGGTCGCTGCTGGATTGCTGGTGACGGCGGTGAGTCTGGCGCCGCTGGCTCCGTGGACGATACGGAACTGGAGGGCATTCCACGTCTTTCAGCCTCTGGCGCCCCGTTACGCCAACGAACCTGGCGAATTTGTGCCGCAAGGCTTTAATCGCTGGGTAAAAACGTGGCTGGTGGATTACGTCTCCGTGGATGAAATTTACTGGAACGTGCCGGGCCAGCCGATTGATTTCCATCTGCTGCCGGAGCGGGCTTTCGATTCCCGGCAGGAGTATGACCGCACGCAGGCACTGGTAAGCCAGTACAACGAAGAGAAGTACATCAGTCCCGAGCTGGATTCCCAGTTTGAGCGATTGGCCGGAGAACGAATCGTTGATAACCCTTTTCGTTACTTCGTGTGGCTGCCGCTGCTGCGAATCACCGACATGTGGCTGCGGCCGCGGACCGAGATGCTGCCCGTCGAGGACCGCTGGTGGCAGTTTGGGCAGCACCCCGGGGAAAGCTGGTTTGCGCTTCTCTGGGCAGGCCTCAACCTCTTCTACCTGATCGCGGCCTTGCGGGGATGGCGCAGCCGGCGGCTGGGGACCTGCGGCGTGCTCCTGATTGGATTCGTGGTGGTCAGGTCTCTCTTTCTGGGCAGTCTGGAAAATCCAGAGCCTCGCTACATGCTGGAGTGCTTCCCGGTGGTGCTGGCGCTGGCGGGTGGAGCATTCAGCCGGAGGCAGCCGGGTTCTTCTTCAAAG
>DATIWA010000726.1:0-3386 GCA_035465515.1 Candidatus Limnocylindrales bacterium
CTTTTCTCACCTCGCGTTCCCATTTCTTTCTTCCCAATCGCTTGAGCCCGCGGAGTCCAAGATAGTCCTCGTATGTTTTGCCGTGCTTGTAAGGCAGGTGGGCCAGTTCCATGGGTATGACTGTCTCGTCCACGATCATGGCTGATCCCAGACCGGTGCCCAGGCCCAGGAACAGCAATCTTCCTCCCTTGTAGCTTCCCAGGGCCTGCATGGCCGCGTCATTGGTGATTTTGACCGGGCGGTCGAACGCTTTGCGGAAATCGAAACCGACCCAGCCGCGCCCGAGGTTGTGGGGTTCCCGCAGCGGTCGTCCGCCGACGACCGGCCCCGGATAGCCGATCGAAATGACGTCATAGGAGCAGTCTTTGAGGGCCTTCTTGACTTTGCGGACCATCGAGTTCGCGGTCAAGGTCGGACCGGACACGATCTTGATCGGCTCTTTCATGCCCGTGACCAGCAGCTTGACGTGCGTGCCGCCGACGTCAATAACAAGAATTCTCTTCTTCCCTGTGCGCCCAGTGGGTTTCCGCTTCACCATAAAGCTTCCCGTGAACACTGCAATTCTCTCGACAGCCAATCAGCCGGCCACCAGCCGGGGAGCAATCTCAATGGGCTCAATCGAGTGGTCTCACACTTGGGGACCGATGATGAAGAAAATTCCACCGGACCCTAGTCGTCATCGGCCACTCCCAGCTTACCCAGCCGATAGCGCAGCGCGTTGCGTGACAGCCCGAGCAGCCGGGCGGCCTGGCTCTTATTGCCGCCCGCACGGCGGAGAGCTTCCCGGATCATCTCGTCCTCCCACTGCTCCAGCGTCATTCCTTCCGGCAGAAATCCCGGTCCTGATGAAGCACTGGCCCTGGCGTGGAGTGTGTCCAGATGAATGTCGGCGGCGTCGAGCACGGGGCCGGAGGAAAGCGCAACCGCGCGCTCAATTGTGTTTTCCAGTTGCCGGACGTTGCCCGGCCAGTGATAGTCCATCAGGCTCTTCAGCGCCGCGGGCGTGATCCCCGTGATTTCCCTGGCGTTATCGCGGGCAAAGCGGACAAGAAAATAATTGACCAGGTCGGGAATGTCCTCTTTGTGCTCGCGCAGCGGCGGAATATCAATGGGAACCACATTCAGCCGGTAGTAAAGGTCTTCACGGAACGTCCCTTGCTCCAGCGCTGCGCGCAGGTCGCGGTTGGTCGCGGCCAGCAATCGAACATCTACCTTCAGCGTCCTGGTCCCACCCAGGCGCTCGAACTCGCGTTCCTGCAAAACGCGCAGCAGCTTGACCTGGATGGGCGCCGGCACATCGCCAATCTCATCCAGGAAGAGTGTGCCCTTGTCGGCGAGCTCAAACTTTCCCGGTTTGCTGGCCAGCGCGCCGGTAAAGGCGCCTTTCTCGAATCCGAACAGCTCACTTTCAAACAGCGTGTCGGGAATGGCCGTGCTGTTGACCTTGATGAACGGCCCGGAAGCCCGGCGCGAGTTCTGGTGGATGGCGCGGGCGATCAGGTCTTTGCCCACGCCGCTCTCCCCTCCGATGAGGACCGTGGAATTGGTGGGCGCCACGCGCTCCACAAGCGCCAGTACCTCCTGCATGCGCGCGCTGCGCGCGATGATGTTCTGAAAGTGATAACGCTTTCCCAGCGCTTCCCTGAGCGACCGGTTCTCTTCGCGCACCCGCTGGACGTCCAGCTCCTTGTTGATGACCAGCTTCATCTCCGCCATGGTGAAGGGCTTGAGAACGTAATCGCTGGCCCCCGCTTTCATGGCTTCCACGGCAGTCTCAACACTGCCGTAGGCGGTCATGACCACGACAGGAACCGCGGGATTGATCTTCTTGGCCTCCTGGAGAAAATCCAGCCCGTTCATTCCGGGCAATTTCAGGTCCGTCAGCACCAGGTCCACCGTGTCTTTTCGCAGGGCCTTCAGGCCGGTCTCCGCGTCTTCCACCACCTGGATCGTGTGGCCTTCTTCGCCCAGGCTGATCTCCAACAGCCTGCGCATCCGCGGTTCGTCTTCGACAATCAGAATATTTGCCATGTTCTCACTGAAGCCTTGCCGTGAATCGTCTCTACGCCGCGGCGGGAAAGACCACCTGGAAGCACGCGCCCTGCCCGGGTGGGCTCTTCAGCTTGACCGTGCCGCCATGCGCATCCACAATCTTGCTGACAATGGCCAGCCCCAGCCCCACGCCAGTCTTCTTGGTGCTGACGAACGGGTTGAAAATCTGCTCTTTCAATTCCGCCGGCACTCCGGGCCCGGTATCGGAGATCTCCAGCACCACTTGTGCCCGCTCCCCTGAGTCCCTGGGGACAATTCTGATTTTCAGCTCGCCACCCGCATCTCCCATGGCCTCGCAGGCGTTCAATAGCAGGTTGGTGAAGACCTGCTCGCAAAGGCCCTCATCCATCATCACCCGCGGTACATCGCTTCCGTACTCCCGCAGCAACTTCACTTTACCCATGGCGCCCTGCTCGGCCACTGCTTTCAGGCTTTTTTCAACCACTTCCTGCAAATGGCCGGCGCGCAAATCCAGTTGCGACGGCCGGGCGAAATCCAGGAACCGGCTGACCAGCGCGCTGAGCCGGTTTACCTCTGTGTAGATGTATCCGGAAAGTTCCCTGGCCAGTTCATCGCGATCAGAGAGTTTCTGGTTCAAAATCTCCGCCGATCCCTTGATGACACCGAGCGGGTTCCTTATTTCGTGCGCCAGTCCGGCGGAAAGCTGTCCCAGGGCTGCCAGGCGCTCTGCCCGCCGCGCCTCTTCCTGGGCCAGACTCAGGCTGCGGTTTGCTTCCGCCAGAGTTTCTGAGAGGAGCTGATATCGCCTCACTTGTTGTCTGTATTCCACGACGAAGCGATTCACGGTCATGGCAACAAGGAAGATGAAGAGAATGCGCATCAACAACTCACTCGCGCCGCGCCAGCCCACTTCAAACTCCCGGCTTGCGGGAATGAGGTATGCGGTATAGGCGGCCGAGGTGATCGCGGTCCAGAATAAGGTCCCCAGAGGACCGAAGTAAATGGCTGCCGTGGTGACCGGAACAAAAAATACCGGCCAGTAGCTGCTGGTGATCGGGGCGATGTCGCGCGTGTGGTTCAGGAGCGTTGTGGCCAGCGCCAGCTTGATCAGGACCGCGAGCACCGGTCCCCGGCGCTCACCGCTGCCCCGGATGAAAGCCTTCTCGATCAACTGGAACGCGCCAAGAACCAGCAGGATCACTTGCTTGTGGAGTTCACCGATGGGCGGAAGCAGCGCAAGTCCTATGAGAAACAGCACCCACAGGAGATCGTGCCAGGGCGGCGTCGCGCGTTCTTCTGCCATAATGACGGTCGGGATGAATTTATCACACGCCCCGGCTGCTGCTGTCCAGAAGGGTGCGTATCTTCATCCC
>DATIWA010000727.1:0-3109 GCA_035465515.1 Candidatus Limnocylindrales bacterium
ATTTGAACTTGAGCCGGTCTGCGGGCGTGAGCGAGGCGCAGCCGAGCGGGAGTCCCGCAGGCGAAATCCTGAGCGTAGCGCCGTGAGGCGCGGAGTCGAAGGATCTCACGCCACCCCTCGCAAGGCTTTTCTTTGGCGCGCATCCGCTTCGCTTCTGCGCTTGACTTTGGGGCGCTTCGTGGGTCGGCAGAGAAAGGTGCTTCATGGAACCGAAGGATTTGCTGGGGGGAGAAAGCAATGGTCGGGACGGGCAGATTTGAACTGCCGACCCCTCGCACCCCAAGCGAGTGCTCTACCAGGCTGAGCCACGTCCCGACGGTAAGATTCCGCTGCAAAACAATGGGGTTAACAGCAGAAAGGTCTTAATGATTATAACAGGGGTGGGCCCGCCAAGAGCGAGTGAATAAGGCTCCAGGGAATTCCGCTCAGCCGTGCCGGACTAAACGAAATTCCGAGGAGCGCAGCCATTACCGTTATAGTGTGGGTGTGCACGAACGGAAATATAGCCCGGCTCCATTTATTGGCCCTTTTTAGAAAGTATTAATCTTTAAAGAATGCTCCGCGCCTTACTTTCTATCTGCCTGGCACCCCGTAAACGCCACTTCGATCTGAAAGGGACTTCCCCCATATGAGCCGGCCAGATTGAGTTTTTGCGGCAGTTGCAAGCCGTTTACGCTCTGGTATTCCACTCTGACCTGTAACTGAGTGGCATCGCCGGGCTGTGAACCGGTGTATTCCGCCTGATAACCGCTGAGCAGGAATCCCGCGGAACTCTTAGAGAACTGCGGCTGCATGCGACTCTTAAACTCTTTGGTGACGACGTTCACCTCGCTGATGTTGAAGTCCTTGCCCATGGTGGTGACCACGTCTGCCGTGCCGTCTTTATAGGCAAGGCGATACTGCGCTCCCTGGTCTTCCAACTGGTAATCGCTCTCGACCTCCGGAAAAGGGTTGGTGAGCATGAACGGCGACCATGTGGCGAAGAATCCGCTCACCATCTGCTCCATTCCGCTATAGATCTGGGCCAGGCCTTTTTTCATCTCATCATTGTCGCCAGTAACATCGTTGTGCGTGACGTTCACGCTGCCATCAGGCCGAAGCGCCACAACGAAGTGGATTTCCTTCAACTTCTTGACCGCCCTTTCGAATGAGGCGGGATCGGTCTTCTGCTGTTCGGACAGAAGCATGGCCCAGTCGGGCTCAGCGCTGCATTGAAACTGGCTCAAACCCTGGCCGCGAAGGCTGTAATAGGACTGCCGGGCCTGTTTGACGACTTCCTTTTTGTCGGCTTTATCGGCGGCGAATGCCGGCGCCACGAATGCGGTGGCTACGCAACAGGCAATCAGAACCGCAGCACCCAGGCGTGCGTTCCATTTATTTTTCATTTTGGCTCCAAGCGAGGTTGTGCTTGCACTGCCGATTATGCGGCAGGTTGCGCCTGAGCCAATGAAACTTTAGTCATCTGCGCCGGGGTGGGCCGGTGCGCGCCTCAAAAGGCCGAAACCGGCCTGGAGCTTTCAGACTTATGCGCCGGGCCTTACCCGGTGGCTGCTGTTACTGAGGCGGAGGAACAAATTCCTTGGGCAGCGAGGAGCCGGAGCCGAAGAAGAAGGCCTCCATCTGTTCCACCAGAAACTGCTGCGCCTCCGGCTTCCAGGGCTGGAGACGGTACTCGTTCAGCAGCATTTTTGAGTGCTCTCCCCACATCCTCCAGGCTTCGGAGCTGACGGACTCATAAATCTTCTGGCCCAGCGGGGTGTCAAAAGGCGGCTCATCAAGGCCGGGCAGTTCTCGTCCGAGCTTTACACATTTGACCATTCGCGGCATGAAGATATTGTAACAAGAGCCCGCAGGTGAGATTGCCGGCTGCGCGGGTGTGCCGTCAGGCGCCACGGAAAATTGCCGGCGAGTCGCGGACCGGAGCAGGCATTCATGCCGGCGTTGCCGGGCCGAAACCCTGCCTGGCTTCAGCCCTGGGGACAAGCGCGAGAGGAAAAACGCCTTGCCCAGTGGCGAGGAAAGCCCAGGGGGGCGCGTTTCCATCAAGCCCAAAGCAGGTAATCACAGCCTGGTGTGATGAGAGCTGCGCACTCTCCTCTCCCGGCATCTAAACAATTCTGGTAAGGTGGTAGCAGGCTTTCTCAACCAGCTTGAGGACATCCCTGGTTTGTCCTTGGTGCTGGGCCGCGGCCGCCTGGTCCGCTGGCGGCGGGCTTTGAATTTTGCAGGTGGACGCAATGGCTTCCCCGGGTGGCAGGTCTGGCGTCGTGGATGCGCGCATCTTATGCCGCTCTCTGATTGACGCAGTCAACGATGTCATTCTTGTCATCGACCGCCAATCCCTTCGCATTCTCGATGCCAACAAGCGCGCCATCGAAGTCTACGGCTATCCCCGCGAAGAGCTCATTGGCAGGAGCCTGCGCGACCTGACCCATGCGGAGCCCGCGCCATTCCGGTTTCGCGGCAAAGTCCCCGATCAGAATTTTGAAGAAACCCACTTCAGCAGCACCGGCGAGCGCCTCGACTTCCTGGTCAACTTGTCCGAACTCGAGTACTGGGGGCGCAATGCCGTGGTCAGCATCAACCGCGACATCCGTGATCGCAAGCGCGCCGAGCTTGCTCTTGCGGCAAGCGAGAAGAGGCAGCGCCTGCTGCTCCAGAACATCTCTGAGATGGTTGCCACCATTGACGCCACCGGCCGCATCAGGTTCATCGGCCCGCAAGTGGAGCACGTGCTGGGTTATGCCCCTGCTGACGTGTTGGGACGGGACATCTTCGACTTTATTCATCCCGACGATCAGGAGCGTGCCCGCGCGGAATACTCCAGCACCGTGCTGGAGCCGGGCGAAGCGGCCCCTTCCGTGCTGCGACTGAAAGACCAGGCCGGAAACTGGGTCGCTTTTGAAGTCATCGCCAATAATCAGCTGCACGATCCTGACGTGGCCGGCATCATCGCTACGGCGCGCGACCTCCGTTTCCGCCGCGACGCCCAGCAGGCAATCCACCGCGCCAGCCTCGGCCTGGACACCAACATTGACGAACACACCCTGGAACTGGCCAGGGCCAACGCGGCACTGCGCGTTGAAAACCACCAGCGCCGTTTTACCGA
>DATIWA010000728.1:0-5632 GCA_035465515.1 Candidatus Limnocylindrales bacterium
TCCGCTCTTTTCTTTATCAGGCAAGACTCGCCTGGCGCTCCGAATTCTCTTTCTCTAACGCAACGCAGCGCCGCCGCGAGGCACACCTAAAGGTTTAACCTATGGATTGAATAGGGGAAACTCAGGTTCTTGGAAAGTCTAATCTTCTTCCAATCACTCTCTAATTACCAAAGTTTATTTTCAGCACAGTTCGGCAGATGCTTTCACAAGGCCGCGACTACCGGGAATTTCCAGCCGGTCGGCGCAAGGCCGCTGAAGGCTCCCATTCCGGGCAATCAGGCTACGTGGGCTGGTTGTAAGGGCGCTTGTCGCTGAAACAGAGAACGTAAGAACGAGAGTTACACCTGCCGCTGCATCGTTGATAGTTCTTGCGCTGATTCAGCCATCACCGCTTTTCCCACTTCACTAAGCAACGCGAACGGCATGTAGTCCAATGCCACGCCGAAGTGTACCTCAAGAAGTCGCCGCGATTTTTCGCATCGCGCGACGACGCACACGTGTGCCTGAACGCGCCGAACCATAGCAATTTGACGGAAAGGAACGGTTTCACGCCATGACTTACCTGCGGGGTACTACATTCAACGAACATTCACTCGCCACCGATCTGACATTGCCTGCCGGCCAGGAACTCTGGCCCGCAGCAGGTGAAAGCAGCACACGCGGACTGGCGGAGATGCTTCGCACGGCTGCGCGGACCTTCGCGCCCGCGGCGGTGCGCGACTTCTTCATCAACCTGAACGCCACGGACACGCTGCTTTCGCAGTTTGGATGGGCGCTGGTGTTCAGCGTGCCGCTGTTCGCGTTGCTGGCGTGGTTCGATCCGGCGGCTGCCGCGGGACCAAATCCCTGGTTCAAGCCGATCAAGTTTGCCATCTCTTTTGCGACCTTTGTCTGGACTTCCAGCCTGTTCCTGGACCGGATGCGGATTGCCGGCTGGCTGCGCAGAACAGCGCGGCACGCGATGGTCGCGAGCATCATCCTGGAAATGCTGTGCCTTTCCGCGCAGGCGTGGCGACTGGCCGCGGCAGTCACCGGCCCGGGCGTCACAGACTGGCTGATCGCGCAGCTCACCACGGCGATGGTCTCAGTCAACACGGCGCTCCTCATCTGGATGCTGGCCGTCTTCTGCGGCAAGCGCGAGCGGATCGCGATTGCCGACCGGGCCATGGTTGCGGCCATCCGGCTGAGCATTACCATCTTTCTGGCCGGCAATGCCGTGGGCGGATACATGCTGGCGCGCGGAGCACACACCGTGGGCGCGGCGGACGGCGGTCCCGGACTTCCCTTCCTCGGCTGGAGCACGATTGCCGGCGACTTGCGCATCGCCCACTTCATCGCCATCCATGCCATCCAGATTGTGCCGCTGTTTGCCTGGCTGCTCTGGCAGATGGCGCCGCGGCCCGCGCTGAAGCAGCGCTTGCTCGGCGTGTATGCCGTCAGCGCGATGGTTGCTCTGGTAATCATTGGCGTGTTTGTACAGGCCATGCTGGCATTGCCTCTGGTAGCGATAAGGTAATTCTTATCCGCCCCACCGGCAGATTTAGCTAGTTTTGCTCTATTACAAGTACCGCTGCGCGCTATAATTTACGGCGACTTAAACTAGAGGCAACTATGAAACTAGCGCGCGCCGTAATTGTGCTTACCTTGCTGGCATTGACTTCATGTGTCACCGGCGGCTATCACGAAGGGCATTTTGAAAAGACCTTTCCGGTCACAGGGAAGGTCACCATGTATGTGGACAATGCCGCGGGCAGCATCACCGTTCGCACCGGCAACACGCAAACCGTGGACATTTCCGCCCGGGTGCGCGCGCGCGGATCGTTCATCGGCGTGAGCGCCCGGACCAAGATCGAGCGTATTGAGGCGAACCCGCCGGTGCAGCAGCAGGGCGACACCATCCGCATCACGCAGATCGAAGACCGCAACATCCGCCGCAACGTGGTCATCGACTATGACCTGACTGTGCCTCCGCAAACGCAACTCACCACCCGGACCGGCGCCGGCAACCAGACGCTCAGCGGCCTGCAAGCCGCGGTGGACGCCACCACGGGAGCGGGACGCATCACCGCCGAAGACCTCAGCGGCGACGTGCGCCTGAATACCGGCGCGGGCAACGTGGACGTGCGCTCGATCCAGGGCGGCCTGCTGGCCAACAGCGGCGCCGGCAAGGTCACGGCCAGCGGCGAACCCAAGCACGACTGGGAAATCAAAGTGGGCGCCGGCTCCATCCACCTGGAGATTCCGGCGGAGTCGTCGTACAACCTGGACGCGCAAACCGGGTTCGGCAAGGTCAACCTGAGTCATGACATCGCGGTGGATGGCACGGTTTCCGCCAACATCGTTCGCGGGAAGGTCGGCCGCGGCGGGCCCATGGTGCGCGCCAGCAACGGCGCGGGCAGCATTGATATTTCGGCAGGCGCGGCGCAGAATTAAGGCGCTTGGGCCGGACCTGCGGCTCAGGGTTTGACCTGACTTTCCGCAAAATGTTATAAAAAATCGTCTCACTTGGCGGGGTGGAGTGTATGTTTTGGCTCCTGCCCGGCCGGTGAATTTCCGACGCGGCCAAACCTCAAACCACGGTTCTTGATGTGGAAGCGCGTTTCCGGAATTGCCAGAGAAGGCGTTTAAGTTAATCAAAAACTCCCAATTCTTTCGCTTTTTTGGAGGAACCTTTATGCACAGCTGGCTCTCCCTGGGCCTGATGGTACGTGCAAATTCCGCGCGCCGCATTTTCGCCCTGGTCGCTCTGATGGCGATCATGGCGCTGGCCTTGCCTGCGATGGCGCAGCAGTCCGCTTCACCCGACAACCCGCAAGCCGGAACGGCCATGCAGGAACAAGCGGCCGGCCCGGCCGGCCATGCCAAAGAGCACGAAGCCGGCGGTGAAGCCAACCTGCCCATGCCGGACATGTCCAGCGTTTCGTTCTTCAACAACAGCATCAACGGCAGCAAGCTCCTTTCGCTCGGCCTGATCTTCTGCGCCTTCGGCGGCTTGTTCGGCCTGATCATTTACAGCCAGCTCAAGAACCTGCCGGTGCACCGCTCCATGCGGGAGATCTCCGAGCTGATCTATGAGACGTGCAAAACCTACCTGATCACGCAGGGCAAGTTCCTGCTGGTGCTGGAAGCGTTTATTGCCGTGGTCATCATTTTGTATTTCGGCGTGCTGCTGAAATTTACGCTGGCCAAGGTGGTCATTATTCTCCTGTTCAGCCTGGTGGGCATCGCCGGCAGTTACGGCGTGGCCTGGTTCGGCATCCGGGTAAACACGTTTGCCAACTCGCGCACGGCGTTCGCCGGACTGCGGGGCAAGCCGTTTTCCATTTACGCCATTCCGCTCAAGGCGGGAATGAGCATTGGCATGATGCTGATCAGTGTTGAATTGCTGATCATGCTCTGCATCCTCCTTGTCGTGCCGCGCTCTTATGCCGGCTCGTGCTTTGTCGGCTTCGCCATCGGCGAATCGCTGGGCGCGGCCGCGCTGCGTATCGCCGGCGGCATCTTCACCAAGATTGCCGATATCGGCTCCGACCTGATGAAGATCGTCTTCAAGATCAAGGAAGACGATGCCCGCAACCCCGGCGTCATCGCCGACTGCACGGGCGACAACGCGGGCGACTCCGTCGGCCCCAGCGCCGACGGCTTTGAAACCTACGGCGTGACCGGCGTGGCCCTGATCGCCTTCATCGTGCTCGGCGTGCCCTCGCTCGCCATCCAGGTCCAGCTGCTGGTCTGGATCTTCGTCATGCGCGTCATGATGCTGGTGGCCAGCGCCGTCTCCTACTTTGTGAACGAAGGAATCGCCAGGGCCCGCTACGCCAACGCCGACGAGATGAACTTTGAAGCGCCCCTGACCTCGCTGGTCTGGCTGACTTCCATCGTGTCCATCATTCTCACCTTCGTGGTCTCCAAGCTGATCATTCCTGACCTGAACGGCGACCCCTCGCTGTGGTGGAAGCTTTCCGCCATCATCTCCTGCGGGACGCTGGCCGGGGCGGTCATCCCTGAACTGGTCAAGGTCTTCACCTCCATGGATTCGCGCCACGTGAGTGAAATCGTGACCTCGTCGGAAGAAGGCGGCGCGTCGCTCAACATTCTTTCCGGCCTGGTGGCGGGCAACTTCTCCGCCTTCTGGCTGGGGCTGAGCATGGTGGCGCTCATGGCCAGCGGCTTCTACTTCAGCACGCTGGGACTGGGCGCGCAGCTTGCCGGCCAGCCTGACCCCAACCTCAAGCTCATGCTGGCGCCTGCCGTGTTCGCCTTCGGTCTGGTGGCCTTCGGCTTCCTGGGCATGGGACCGGTCACCATCGCCGTGGACTCCTACGGTCCGGTCACCGACAACGCCCAGTCCGTCTATGAGCTCTCACTCATCGAGCAGGTGCCCAACGTGGAAGCCGAGATCAAGAAGGACTTCGGCTTCCAGGTGAACTTTGAGCGCGCCAAGCACATGCTGGAAGAAAACGACGGCGCCGGCAACACCTTCAAGGCCACCGCCAAGCCCGTGCTGATCGGCACGGCCGTGGTGGGCGCAACCACCATGACTTTCTCCATCATCATGGCGCTCACGGACGGGCTCACGCGCAACACCGTGAACCTTTCCCTGCTGCACGCGCCCTTTGTGCTGGGCCTGATCACCGGCGGGGCCATTATTTACTGGTTCACCGGCGCATCCACCCAGGCCGTGACCACCGGGGCCTACCGCGCGGTGGAGTTCATCAAGCGCAACATCAAGCTGGAAGGCGTGGAGAAGGCCTCCGTCACCGACTCCAAGAAGGTCGTCGAAATCTGCACCCAGTACGCGCAGAAAGGCATGTTTAACATCTTCCTGACTGTCTTCTTCGCCACGCTGGCCTTCGCCTTCACGGAGCCGTTTTTCTTCATCGGCTACCTGATCTCCATCGCCGTCTTCGGCCTCTACCAGGCCATCTTTATGGCCAACGCCGGCGGCGCATGGGACAACGCCAAGAAAGTGGTGGAAGTGGCGCTCAAGGCCAAAGGCACCGCCCTGCATGACGCCACCGTGGTGGGCGATACCGTGGGTGACCCCTTCAAGGACACCTCGTCGGTGGCCATGAACCCCATCATCAAGTTCACCACGCTCTTCGGACTGCTGGCCGTGGAACTGGCCGTAAAGCTCACGTCTGATCAGGGACCAAAAGTAAGCTGGGCCCTGGCAATCGTGTTCTTCGCAATTGCCGTGTTCTTCGTCTGGCGGTCGTTCTACGGCATGCGGATCGGCGCCCAGAAAGCCGCCGAACAAGCCAAAGCCGTGGCGTAACCCTCACACCCTGTTTCACACAGAAGCCCGCCGCAAGGCGGGCTTTTGTATTTGGCGACGAAACTGGCGCAGCGCGGCGCACATTCGCCGCGCCTCAACTTGTCATGGTGAGCGACCGGCGAATGCCGGGAGCCGAACCAGCTAAATCGCGCGAAGCGCATCCCCTCTGTTCATTGGGAGCTTTTGGTTTTACCTTCCAGTCAACCTTAGAGAGCACCCCGCCCCCTCCCCACGCCATCCCCGGAAAATAAGGACTTAGCGAAAGTCTCCCCGGGGTCGTCCCCGCAAAAATCGACCTTTCGGCAGCGGCGGGCGGCCCTGGGCAAAACACCGGCCGTTACTACTCCGCCAACA
>DATIWA010000729.1:0-3603 GCA_035465515.1 Candidatus Limnocylindrales bacterium
AGGAATCCGCAGGTGAGAAGGACGACCATGGCCTGGAGCAATATCGGAAATTGCACCTCTTTTAAGGTGCTGGTGGGCCCGTGCATCGCCTGATAGCTGCCGGCGGTCGCATGGAAAAAGAACAACAGCGCGACCAGAAACATCAGCAGCAAGGCAACATTCCGAATTCGGACACCATACTTCATGCGGAGCAATAAGTTTGCCACATTTCAGCTCCGTTTTTTTCGAAGTTTTCGTGAAATCGGCGAATTTTCTTTGAAACCGCAATGCTGATTGATGTTAACTTTCTAAATTACAAATTCCGTACTCTTCGCGATTATTTTGAATAATTGCCAAAGCGCTTTTAAACTGGGGGCTGCCTGATCGAAATTGACCTACTCCATTCAGGCAGGCAGGCGACCCACCGCAAATTGTTCTGTCAATTTGCTGTTTCTCCTGTAGTCTTATGGCCGACTTTTTGAGCAACAGAATTCTGAGAAACCAAATTGGAGGAAGTGATGAAGATTGCGTTGCGAATTGCTGTATTCACGCTGACTTTGGCCGCGACAAACTTTTTCAACGTTCCGGCTCCGACGCCGGCTCCGGCTCCAGGTCCCCCGATGGCCAGGCTGGGATAATGGGCGAACACCTGCCACCATCAAAGAACCACTTTGTGAGACCATGCGCGTAGCATTCATTGTGTCCTATGCAAGCGCTGGCTGAAGCATTGCCGCTCATTCTTTTCTGGCTGACGATGTCCCTTCTGGCAGCGCTGACGGGGGCCTTTCTGTGGCGGCGTGTTTACACGGAATTTCCATTTTTCTTCCTGTACGTGGTTTCTGCGTGGATGGCGGGTCTGGTTCGGTATGGGGGCCTTTATCTTGGGAAGGCCGGCTTTTTTTACGCCTACTGGATATCCGAACTGGCAGTGGCCGTTCTCGTTTCCACAGCACTCTACGAAATTTTTATACGCCGCCTCTTTCCGGGATTCACCGGGGTGCGCATTTACCGCCGGGCTTTTCCTGCTGTCGCTTTGCTGGGCCTGTTTCTCACCATTGTTGTCGTTCTTCAGTCTTCGGACCGGGGCGCAGCGTTCCTGCTGGCGTCCCGTATCTTCGATTTTCTCCGCACAGCGTTCCTGGTGTTCTTTGTCGGATTGATGGTCCTGATGGGCCGCCGCTGGAAAAGGTATGACCTGGGCATCGCTTTAGGTTTCGGAATTCAGGCTGCCGCCGCGCTGCTCAATGCCGCTTTTCGCGCCCGGCTGCACCACCGTTTGCCGGTACTGGACACGCTGGAAACGATCACTTACGACCTCAGCTGCGTGATCTGGCTTATTACTTTCCTCAAGCCGGAGACACCAGCTCATCTGCAGCCCGCCGATGCTCTTGATCCGGCAATTCTCCAGCAGGCCCGCAAATGGGAAACTGCTTTGAAGGACTGGCTGACGCCGGGAAAGCACATTTTCTGAAAACAGGAAATTACAGGTTCTGAAAAAGGGCTTCGTGAAGGCCGGAAAATTTCAGGCACGTCAGGTTGCCGGCCTTGTTCTTCATCTGTTCATAAGCGGGAATCAGACTTCCGGACATCATCTCCTGGAGCTCCGCAATCTTCTTCGCGGGGAAGATTGCCGTGGAAGGCAAACGCAGAGTGCTGCACACACGCAGGGCGATGAGTCCTACGAAGGTATAAAGACGCACGTGCACGCCGGCGTCAATCATCTGCTGCGCCAGGTCGCTGATCAGCGGATTGCCGCCCTGTAATTGGCTGTAGCCCAGGCGCTGCAACAGGGCAGCGTTGTGGGTCATACGCTCCAGAAATTCAATGGTGAGGCCGATCCGCACGCGCCGGAGCTCGAGAACTTCGGCCCGCGAAAGCCGGGATGACAGATTGTCTTCTTCCCTGCGAACAAGCTCGGCAAAAGCCTCAACGTCCACCGGGAGGAAGTCAGGTATCAGCTCGTCCAACCCCACATGACTGGTTTGTCTGCTGCGCAGGGTCGCAAAGGCGGCATAAAGGAACAGCAGCAAAAGGGCTACTGACAGGCCAATCCACAGCGCAAATAGAGTATTAGTCATGGTTCCGTCTGAGCTACTGGGGAACTGTAACCGTGCGAGTTCCGTGGGTCAACGCAAAATAGAAATCACGGAAACTTTCGTAATAAATCTCCGGGGAGGCCGGGACTGACTGCAAATGGAAAGGGCCGGCGTGCAGCCAGCCGGCCCTTTCTTATCAGCTAATTTGCCGCGGGAGCCGCGTTTTCCGCGGGCTTGGAGAGAATGATGGCAGGCACTGCCTGCTTGCGCACAAGATCGTTATACGCAGGCACGTCCGTGCTCACAATCTGCTTCCATGTGGCCAACTGCTCGTCCAGTTGTTTGCTCAGCATGTCAAATACGTCATAGGAAGCCTGAGTGGGCGCAGAGTCTGCGCTTTCAACCACCCCGCCCAGCGCGACCAGATAGTTGTTCAGGCGAATGGGGTAGTTCAGCACGTCCTGGCCGCTCTTGGCCTTGGTCTGAATCAGGACTTCCTCCACCGCGGTCATCTTCTTGTCGAGCTGTTTCCCGGCCTCCGCAACGGCTTTGGCCTGGGGCTGACCTTCCAGCCGCTTGTTCAAGGCATTGATCTGCCCGCGAATGTCGCGGATCTGGTTGATCGTGTCGTGCGCCTGAGTCACGCGATTGCGGATATTCAGCAGAAGGTCAAACTGTTTTTCCAGGTCCTGCTGCGTGACCTTGAGCCGCGGGTCCGGCTGAATTTCCAACGGCGCGGTGTAGGTCTTGCCGTGGACAGTGAGCCGCACCTGGTAATTTCCCGGCAGGGCTTCCGGGCCATCGGTGCTGCCGCCCCACAGCGGCGACTTCGGCACGCGGCTCGCGCCTTCGTAGCGCAGGTCCCAGATAAAGCGGTTCAGCCCCGCTTCGGTGGGGAGCTTGGCTTCCGGCCTGCGGAAGCCGAAACCCTCGTCATCGCCTGCCTCGGCGCCGTGGCGCTTCGGCGGAAATGTGCGGACCACCTGGCCTTTCTGGTCCAGGACCTCCAGTGTGATCGGGCTTTTGGCGTTTTCAGCCTTGCCGTCCTCCGCATTCCCGGGTTTGCCGGAAGCCGGGGCAGGGCTTTTTCCAGGCTCCGCCGAGCCGGACTTTGAGGAGCCGTTCTCCGCAGGCTTTGTCTCAGGTTTCTTCAGCGCCGTTTTGAGCGAGTAGTAGATCACCGCGCCGGCCGGCGGGTTTTGCCCGACAAATGGCCCGCCGAAAAATCCTCCGCCGAACTGCGTATGATTCGCGGCGCTGGGCGCGTAAAGATGAACATCGGCCCCGGCAATCTCAGGTTTGTACTGCTGCAACGGAGCGATGTCATCCAGGATCCAGAACGCCCGGCCATGGGTCGCCACCACCAGGTCTTTGTCGTGCACAACCAGGTCCCACACCGGCGAAGGCGGCAGGTTGCTTTGCAGCAACTCCCATTTTGCCCCGTCGTCAAAAGAGATGTACACGCCCTTTTCGGTTGCCGCGTAGAGCAGGCCTTTGCGTTTGTGGTCCTCGCGCACGGCATGCACGTAGGTATCGCCGGGAATCCCGCTGGTGATGCTCGTCCAGGTCTTGCCGAAATCGGTGGTTT
>DATIWA010000730.1:0-2605 GCA_035465515.1 Candidatus Limnocylindrales bacterium
TTATGAACTCACAATGGCGGCCGGATATTTTCAAAAGGGATTTCGGGCCCGGGCCACATTTGAACTCTTTGCCCGCCATCTCCCGCCGCACCGCAATTACCTTGTCGCCGCCGGTCTGGAAGAGGCGCTTGAGTTCGCAGAAAATCTCTGCTTCTCGCCCGCAGAGATAAAGTATCTGCGGGACCTGCCTCTCTTTAAGCACGTGGAGCCTGAGTTTTTCCAGTATCTTGCGGACTTCCGTTTCACGGGTGACATCTGGGCCCTCCCGGAAGGCACGGTCTTTTTCCCCGGCGAACCGCTGCTCCGCGTCACGGCCCCCATCATCGAAGCGCAATTGATGGAGACCAGCCTTCTCTCTGTAGTGCACTTGCAGACCCTGATCGCCAGCAAGGCAGCAAGGGTCACCACGGCGGCCGCGGGCCGCGCGGTTGTTGAATTCGGCTCGCGGCGGGCCCATGGCATCGAGGCAGGGGTCCTTGCGGCTCGCGCGGCTTTCATCGGCGGCTGCGAAGGCACTTCCAATACCTGCGCGGGCTATCGCTTCGGTATTCCGGTGTTTGGCACGCAGGCGCATTCCTGGATCATGGCGCATGAAGACGAGGCCACGGCTTTCCGCAATTTTCTCGACGTTTTTCCGGAGCGGGCCACTCTGCTGGTTGACACCTATGATGTCCGCGCGGCGGTCGAAAAAATCATTGCCATTGGCCAGCCGCCCGGGGGCATCCGCCTGGACAGCGGCGACGTTCTGACGGACAGCATGTGGGCCCGCCGGAGATTCGATGCCATCGGCTGGAATGACGTGCAGATCTTCGTCTCCGGCGATCTCAACGAAGAGCGGATCGAGGATATCCTTCGCCAGGGCGCGTGCGCCGACGCATTTGGTGTTGGCACCGCTCTTTCGACTTCTTCCGACGCACCTTCCATCGGCGTCATCTACAAACTGGTCCAGGTCGAGTTCCAGGACCATATTCGCAACACGGCCAAGTTCAGCGCGGAAAAGAAGACCTACCCGGGCCGTAAACAGGTCTTTCGCTTCACCAGCAGCCAGGGAAGTTATTCCCACGACGTGATAGGACTCGAAGATGAGGTCATGCCCGGAGCAGAGCCACTGCTGGTTCAGGTGATGCGCAAGGGGCAGCGCCTGGAAAACGCCGGCCGCGACCCGGTGGCTAATGCAACCGCGGCCCGCCAGCGCTTCCTTGGCGCTCGCGGGCGTTTGCCTGGAGAGCTTCTGAAACTCAGCGCTGCCGAGACTCCTTTCGCCGTTCGCTACAGCGACCGGCTTGAGGAGCTGTGCAATGCCGTACACAGGAGCGTGACAGCCACACCTGCCGCCGTCCCCGCCGTGACGTCCGCCCGCCGGTCGCCCAGGGTAGTCTTCTGGGAAGTGGACGCCCAGGCCGACTTCATTCTTCCGGAAGGCAAGCTTTATGTTCCTGGGGCTGAAAAGATCATCCCCAACGTGGACCGCCTGGTCGAGGCCTGCCGCAAGGGGCACGTGTTCCTGATCTCGTCAGCCGATGCCCACTCTACAACCGATCCGGAACTCCGCGAGTGGCCGCCCCATTGTCTGAAGGGAACGCCTGGAGCGGAGCTCATTCCTGAGGCGCGCGCGTTAACTTGCGCCGTGATTCCGAACCAGGCGGGATTCGTCATGGCAGAGAGCTTTGATGCCTTCCAGCAGATCGTGCTGCAAAAGAACACGCTGGATGTGTTTGATAATCCAAATACAGATGTGGTGATTGATTGGTTGAATCAAACCCGTCCCCATACAGAGCTGGAATTTGTCATTTTCGGCGTAGTTACCGAATATTGTGTGCGCTACGCTGCTGAAGGACTGCGGAAGCGAGGGCAGCGAGTCGCGATTGTGACTGACGCTATCCGGCCGCTCGACGCCGGAGTTGGCCAAAAAGTCCTTGAGAGCCTGAAGTTGCACGGTGTCCGGCTGATCACTACGGCCCAGGCTCTGGCTCTTGCAGAGCCCTTTGCGTTGTCTGCCTGACTTCGTTGGGGGAATCTGGTCTGTTTTGGTCTTTCCTGAAAGGGAAACGTATGTCGCGGGAAGAAATTGGCTGGTTGCATCCGCGCAATTCAGTTGATTCAGTGCGGGAATCACAAGCCTTGGTCAAAGTGACCGAAATCACAGCCAATTCCCGCGCGCGCGACCTATCCTCTGAAAAGTTCAGCATCAGGTGCATCGAATGCAGCCGGACAGGAGAATATCGGACGACGACGTTTCTTTTGCCATTCGCTACCTGGACCCCGATCTCTGCGACGAACCGGCGACGCCCAGGAGGCATGCAGGCAGGCGCAAGAAGCGGCATTGGGGCCGCCTTGCCCTCCTGATCGTATGGATCAGCATTGCCTTGTACTTCTCTGTTCTAAGGTGGCTGCCGGCCCTCGTTCGCTTTATTGGCCAATAAAGACTTAAGCTGGAATTCACCGACGCTGAGCCGGCAGTTCGTCGATCTCGCCGAGCAGGTTTTTAAGAAGCATGCTCACGGTCAGGCATCATGGCGATCACCGGAGAGATCCTTCGCGGAGCGGACATGCAGCCCACCACAACGGGTTGGATAACCAGGAAGGACTCCGTTTTCATAGCGAT
>DATIWA010000731.1:0-1950 GCA_035465515.1 Candidatus Limnocylindrales bacterium
CGGGTTACCCAGTCCATATCCACCTCAAGATTTCCCTATAAAGCCGAATAGAGACCTTCTATCAATTCAATCCCCCGGCGCAGGAGTTCCTCGTCGGAGACTTGCTGCCGCGCCCAGCCGTCAAGCACCCGGTCCAGGCCCGCGCCTTCGGCCCGTCCAAACTTGTCATCGCCGAGATCGGCATCATGGATGATTCGCGCGATGGCCCGCACCTTTTTGTCCTTGATGGCGAATTCCCGGCACAGCGTTTCGAATGTGCAGTTGTCCCCGCGATGGCCGAAGCCGTCTGCGGTGAACATGTCGAATGGGATCGAGCCCGGAAACTCGCTGCGGTTGGCGCTGAAAACAAACCGCGCATTCGGATCAATGAAGCGTTGAATGAGCCACGCGGAAGACACGCGATCAATGCCTGGGCGCGGCCGCGTGATCCAGGTGCGGTCGAGAAATTCGTTCCTTGACCGGCTGCCTCTGCCATCGGAAGGACCGCGCTCCGCGGCATCCAGCATCCTTTCCACGCGGACGCGCAGCGGGCTGGCAAAGAAATCAATGGCCGCAATCTCTTCAAACCGCCGGCGCAGCGCCGGGAACTGCTGGCGCTTGCCGCGGGCCTGCTTCAGGGCCGCCATGATCTGCTGATAACTTTTGCTTCGCTCTTCAATGAAAAGCTGCTCGATCTTTTCGCGGGGCAGTCCGTCAAACGATGTCACCTGGGCGATGGAAGCGTCGCCTTTGTGCTTCCTGATGCTCGCGGCCAGCCATTCAAAGCGCTCCTGGTTGCCCGCGGTGTTGGGCAGCAGGTAGCCGGAGGTGCGCAAAGCCAGGGCCCCGAACTTCTTCAGCTTGCGCCAGATTTCCACCCGCGCGCTGGCGCGTTTGCTGGGAAGGGTGAACACCAGCAGCAACCACGGACTTGGGGCCGTCACAGCCATTCCCAATCATGTTATACCTGTAACATGGAACCTGGCTAGACGGCTGATCGGTCGCAAAGGATCCCCGTGATTATTTCGGTGTGAACTGCGCCAGATCGTAGATTCCGAGCTGCCTTTCCAGATCGGTTACCTGGTCCACCGCCATGTCAAAGCCGTCCCCGCCAAAGGTCTTTCTCTCAATGCCCTCGAATTCCTCGCCCAGGGCGTCATATTCGTGCCTGCTGACGATGCTGTGCAACGCAGGGAAGAGCACCGTATCTTCGCGGGCCTCGTGAGGACGGTACATGCGGACGAACGCCGACAGAGCGGAGCTGGCGGTTTGCATGTCATTCGACTTCACCGAAGCCAGAATCCTGTCTGTCACAGTGCGCCCGGCCTGGTGCTGGGCGCGCAAGGTCTTTACAAGGTCCACCAGCTTCCCGGCTTTTTCGAACCGCGGGAACAGATGGTTTTCTTCCAGCTTCTCGTGGTAGTCCTCAATGAATTTCTTGATCAGGCCGGCCGACTTGCTGAGGATTCCCGGATCGAACTTCTCCCTGGCGTGAATGCGGCGATTGGCTTCTTCATAGATCAGGAGAATGCGGTTGAGGACGCCATGCTCCCGCATCAGGTCCTCGTTCGTGGAAACGTCTTCTTCGCCTTCTTCCTCTCTCTTGCCGCCTTTCCTGGTCTGCGAGAGCGCGGCTACCGGCGATGCCAGGGTTGAAGTCACGATGGCGGAAGCGCCAACCAGGAATTGCCGACGGGGGTTGTCCATGAGCCTTGGCCTTCTTTCTCAATGCATGTTCATATGCTTGCTTCCGGTGGGACGGAAGCGCACAAACAATAATGCTCCCGCGGGATGGCTCCCGTAAACCGCATCCAGGAATGCAGGCGTGGTATAGAACGTTACCTGTCCGCCCAGGGCGGTGCTCAGGCCGGGAATGAAATGGAAATCATGGTCGTACCCCACGGTATAGGCCTGCACGCGCGCCAGAAACCGTTCTTCGAATCCGGGCGGTTCCGGCTGCTTGCCCAGTAA
>DATIWA010000732.1:0-2614 GCA_035465515.1 Candidatus Limnocylindrales bacterium
CACCGTCTGTCCCTGGCCCCCAATTCTACCCGGTCGCCAACTGAGATTCCGCAGGCGAGAAAAAGTTTCAACTCTCCTCCGCAAAAACCCGGGGGGGCCGCCTGCCCGTCAATCCCCAGCAAAAACGCCCTCGCATTGCGCGAGGGCGTTGGCAGAACTACAGCCGGCTTACTGCAGCAGCGTCGGCTCTTCCTCTTCTTTCTCCTGGATTACCGCCGCTGACGCCACCTTGTCTCCGGCCTCAAGGTTCAGCAGGCGCACGCCCTGGGTGGAGCGTCCGGCTTCGCGGATCTGCTTGGTGTCAATTCGGATGATCTTTCCAAACTGGCTGATCAGCATGGCCTCGGAAGCTTCGTCCACCAGCATGATGCTGACCACGTTGCCGTTGCGCGCCGTGGTCTTCACGTTAATCACGCCCTTGCCGCCGCGCGATTGCAGCCGGTATTCCTCCACCGGCGTGCGCTTGCCGTAACCCTGTTCGGTCACGCTCAGGATCAGGCTGGGGACGCTCTCTTCCACCGCCTCTTTGCCTTTGCCGTTGGTCTTCTTCTTTCCGTCTTTCGGCGTGACCGCCACCCCGACAATGTAATCGCCTTTGTCCAGGTCCATGCCGCGCACGCCATACGCCGGCCGTCCCATGGAACGCACGTCGTTCTCGTCAAAGCGAATGGCCATTCCTTCATGCGACGCGAGGAACACAACCTGCTTGCCGTCGGTCAGCCGCGCCGCCACCAGCTCGTCTTCCTTCTCGATCCCAATGGCGATGATCCCGCGCGACATCACGTTGGAGAAGTCCTTTACCGGCGTCTTCTTCACCGTTCCCTTGCGCGTGGCAAAGAAGACAAAGTTGTTTTCGTCTTCCAGGTTGCGGACCTCCAGCAGGGTCCTCACCGTTTCGCCCGGCTGCAATGACACCAGATTGCCGATGTGCTTGCCCTTGCCCGCCGCGCCCACGTCGGGAACCTCATACACCTTGAGCCAGTACACCCGCCCGGTATTGGTAAAGATCAGCAGGTAGGAGTGCGTGGAAGCCGCGAACAGGTACTCGACGAAATCCTCCTCGCGCGTCTTCATGCCGGTGCGGCCCGTGCCGCCGCGCCGCTGCTGCCGGTAGGTCGAAAGCGGAGTCCGTTTCAGGTACCCGCTGTGGGAAACCGTCACGATCACCTGCTCATCGGCAATCAGGTCTTCCAGCGTGATCTCCGTGGATTCGTCGGTGATCTGGGTGCGGCGTTCGTCGCCGAACTCCTTCTTCACCTCTTCCAGCTCTTTCACAATCACGCCGCGCAGCTTCTTGTCCGAAGCCAGAATGGATTCGTACTCCGCAATCTTCTCCCGGATCTCTTCCAGCTCTTTCAGGATTTCTTCCGTGGAAAGCCGCGTCAAACGATACAGTTGCAGTTCCAGGATGGCGTCGGCCTGGCGCGGTGAAAGCCGCCCTTCCGCCCCGCCAATCCGCTTCTGCATTTCTTTATCAACAATCTTGTACTTGGCCGCCAGCAGGGCTTCTCTGGCTTCCGCTCGCGAACCTGACGCGCGGATCAGCTTGATCACCGCGTCCAGGTTGTCGAGCGCCATCTTGTAGCCTTCCAAAATGTGCTCGCGGTCGCGGGCCTTTTGCAACAGGTACACCGTGCGCCGGCGCACAACGTCAATGCGGTGATCAATAAAGTGCTGGATCGCCTGGAGCAGCCCCATCTCCTTGGGCTGCCCGTTCACCACCGCCAGCAGGATCATGCTGAAGCTCTCCTGCATCTGCGTGTGCTTGTAAAGTTGGTTCAGGATGATCTGGGCCTCGGCGCCGCGCTTCAACTCCACCACAATGCGCATGCCGTCGCGGTCCGATTCGTCGCGCACGTCCCCGATATCGTCAATGACTTTGTCGTTCACCAGCTCGGCGATCCGCTTGATCAGCGTGGCCTTGTTCACCTGGTAGGGAATTTCCGTGATCACAATCGCTTTGCGGCCTTGCGGCAGGTCCTCAATGCCCGCCTTGGCGCGCATCATGAAGCGCCCGCGGCCTCTTTCGTAGGCGGCCGCAATTCCTCCCCGGCCGTAAATGTAAGCCCCCGTCGGGAAGTCCGGGCCCTTCACGATTTTCAGAATGTCTTTCAGCGTGGTGGCCGGATTGTTGACCATCATGATTGCCGCATCCACAATCTCCGTGAGGTTGTGCGGCGGGATGTTGGTGGCCATGCCTACGGCGATCCCGTTGGAGCCGTTCACCAGCAGGTTGGGAATTCGCGTCGGCAGCACGGACGGTTCTACGGTCGTGTCATCGTAGTTCGGCGTGAAGTCGATGGTTTCCTTGTCAATATCTTCCATCAGCGCGCCGGCTATGCGCGTCAGGCGGCACTCGGTGTACCGCATCGCCGCCGGCGGATCACCGTCCACCGACCCGAAATTCCCCTGCCCGTCCACCAGCGGATAGCGCAGGGAAAAGTCCTGCGCCATGCGCACCAGCGTGTCGTAAATGGCCGTATCGCCGTGGGGATGGTACTGGCCCATGGTCTGGCCCACAACCTTGGCGCACTTGGTGTGCTTCTTGTTGAAGTGCAGCCCCATGTCCTGCATGGTGTAGAGCACGCGCCGGTGCACCGGCTTCAGTCCGTCA
>DATIWA010000733.1:0-7690 GCA_035465515.1 Candidatus Limnocylindrales bacterium
GTCGCCTTCCATGGCACCCCTGGGCGACGGTGGAGACGGGCAGGAATTCTAAACCACACCGGAAGCGGTGCGCGCCGGCAGGCGCGCGCCGTAATCGGGTGGTCTGGAGTTACAGATTTACCAAAGGCCGAAAGCTCATGGCCTGGACCAGGAGCCGGCAGCTAGAGGCCACGAAGAGAAATTCAGTTAAGGACTTACAGACATGCGTCATCGCGGAGCAGTAAAGAAACTCGGACGTAACACCAGCCATCGCCGCGCGCTGCTGCGCAACCTGGTGACCTCGCTCATTATGGAAGAGCGTATTGAAACCACTCCGGCCAAGGCGAAAGCCATGCGCCCGCACGTGGAAAAGATGATCACCCTGGGCAAGCGCGGCGACGTTGCCGCACGCCGCCTGGCGGCCGGCTACCTGATGACGCGGGAATCCGTGGCGCGGCTGTTTGACACCGTTGCGCCGCGATTCGGCGACCGCAACGGCGGCTACCTGCGCATCATCCACAAAGGATGGCGCACCGGGGACGGCGCGGAAACCTGCTTCATCGAACTGCTGGGCAGCGAGAAAGTGATTGAGGCCAAGCGGGCAAAACGGCAGGAAGTCCGGGCCAAGCGCCAGGAGGAAGTCCGCAAGCAGATGGAAGAGGAACAGGCGGCAGCCGAAGCGGAAAAAGGCAGCGAGGAAGAAAACAAGTAGCCTTTTTTCGGCCAGCCATTCAGACCGCGCTCTTTACGGGCGCGGTTTTCTTTTTGCGCCGGCAGAGGCCAGCATGGGACCGTTGCACGGCGGCAGTTGCGCCGGATAGAAAAGGTCCGCCCGCCACTCAGGGTTTCTGACGCTCAGCTTCCAGTTCTTCGGCCGATCGAGGTTCTCCGGCATGCGAATGGTCAGCAGATATCCAGCCGATGAAATGTTGAACCAGTCAGAGTTCATCAGCCCCATCAGCGCCCCGCCGGTGCGATTGGCGAACCTGATGAGATCGTCGTTGAGGTTGTCGCCGAGCCCGCGGCCGAGGAAGATCGAAGAGATATCGTTTCTGTCGCTGGACGGCATGCCGATGAGCAATTGCAGGCGGACGCCGCGACGAAGAAACTCCGCCGTCAAGGCGCGTTCGCGCTTTTTGCCGGTGAAGCCCGCACCGCTGCTGATGAGCAGGACCGTGTCTCCCGGCTGATGAGGCCCGAATAGCCGCAACGCCTGATGGAGCGCGGGAATAATTGCCGACCCAGGCTTGAGGCTCCGGGTCCTGGATAACACGTTCTCAATGGCCGCGGAGAGCTCGATATCGTCCGTGAGAAAGCCCGGGGTGAAGACCGCGTTTCCGGCAAAGACGCCGAACGCAACCGGAAGCCCCAGCGGCGCCTCGCGGAGAAGAGCAGCGACGCCCTGAAGATCAGAATTTCGGTCTGAACTGCGGCCCAGGTCCAGCAGCACCAGCACCCGGTTCCGAAAGACCGGATGCGCGCTGACCACCTGAAGCGAAGAGCGGCCGAGGCGCGCTTCAAAATCGCCGGCAAGCAGGCCGTGCAGGTCCGTTCGGGTGGCGGAGTCGAAGGCATTCACCATCACCTGCGTGGTGCATTGCTGCGCGGCGGCCAGCGATGCCGGAAGCAAAACAGCGAAAAACGGAAACAGGAAAAAGTATTTGCGCATGGCTTGAGGCCGCAACGGTAGCTCAAACCAGGGAAGCTTGGAATAAGGCAAGGGCTTTAGGGGTGAATCCCCTAGATGGCGGCGCTGAACGGCCGCTAATCACGGACCTTGCCAAACTGCGACCAGTCGCTAAACGGCACAGCCACTCCTCCACGCACGACCGTGGGATACACGTTGTGGAATCCTTTGTGGTTGACGGGGCTGAAGTTGAGCTTCAGCCGCGGGCCGAGGCCGGTGTCGAAGTCGTGGACGGATTCGAGCGCGCGGACAAGTTTTTCACGCGTCAGGTCTTTGCCGGCCCGCTTCAATCCTTCCACCAGAACCATGGCGTCAACAAACCCTTCCAGACTCACGAAGCCGGGTCTGGCGTTGGAAAAATACTTCTGAAGCTCCTTGCGGTAGAGGGCCACGGTGGGGAGATCGGAGGCCTGGTATGAGGGGACCACCTGCGTAATGATCGTGCCTTCGGCGTCCGGACCGGCGTCATGGATGAAATCGTCCGTTCCGACAAAGGAGACGGTAAGGAAGAGGGGCGACCAATACTCGCGCTTTGCCTGGCGAACGATTTCGGCGACCGGAGCGTAGGGGCCGACCAGCACAACGGCATCCGGATTGGCGCTGCGCACTGTCTCCATGGCCTTTCCAACCTCAGTGGTGTTGCGCGGATACACGCCGACCGCCGCGAGAGCGAGCCCATGCTTTTTGAGCGCGATCTTCACCCCTTCGAGCACGGCCGCGCCGAAAGCATCATTGGGATGGAGCACGGCGATCTTCTTCATACCGAGGGCCAGCAGGTTATTCACCTGCTCGCGCGTCTCGTCGTAATACGAGGCGCGAACGTTCATCACGTAATGATGGAACGGGTCATAAAGGATCTGGGCCCCGGTGAACAACCCCACAATCGGAAGCTTCTTTTCCTCGGCCAGGGGAAGATACCTGGCGGCAGTGGGCGTGCCGACAAAAAAAGCGCCGGCAAAAATCCTGTCTTTTTGAAGACGGGCAAAGCAGGAGGGGGCCTTTTCCGGATCGTAGCCGTCATCATAGGCCACCAGACGGAGCTTGCGTCCATTGACGCCGCCCTGCTCGTTGACCATGTCAAAGTAGGCGGTTGCTCCCATAACCATTTGCAGACCGAGCTGGCGCGCCGGCCCATCGAGCGCCGAACAGGAACCAATCACAATCTCAGAGGCGGTCACGCCGGGAGTTTGCGGATGCAAGGCAAGGGAGGAAAAAAGAACAAAAGAGAGAAAGACAACAAAATCGCGGCCCCGAAACAGCATGCAATTCCCCAGGAAGGTTGTACCGCGCGCATCATAGTGGGCGTGGGCCGCAACTGGGAAGTGCCGAAAGAACAATGGACCTATGTAAGCAATGCGCCTGGGCGATTCCTGAAGCGTTGTTTTACTCCGTATTTGCCGACTGCTGCCGGGCGCGATTTAAACTAGGAGGTATGCCTGATTATGTTCGCCTTCCCATCGGCAGCGAGTCCCCCAGACTGGTCAACGCTGTGATTGAGATCCCAAAGGATTCCGTCAACAAGTACGAGTATGACAAGAAGCTCCAGGTGTTCCGGCTCGATCGGACGCTGTTTTCCCCGGTGCACTATCCCGGCGATTACGGCTTCATCCCGCAGACGCTGGGCATGGACGGCGACCCTCTGGACGTGCTGGTGCTGGTGGAGGCGCCGAGCTTTCCCGGATGCTTCATGGAGGTGCGTCCGATCGGCGTGCTCCGCATGGTGGACCAGGGCAAGGGCGACGAGAAGATCCTGGCCGTGGCCGAAAGCGACCCACTGTATCGCGAAGTGAAGGACATTGGCGAGGTCTTTGAGCACACGCTGCGTGGGATCGAACACTTCTTCTCCGTCTACAAAGCACTGGAAGTGAAGAAAACCGAGATTGTGGGCTGGGACGGCGTGGACGCGGCGAGGACGATTATCAGCGAAGGACAGAAGAGGTTTGTCTAGGTCCGCCGCGGATTTTCCCGGACAAACTCAGATTCAGGTCTCGAATGGACGCGAAACACGCGATTTTTTAAAAGAGCTGCCAGTCCGCGCGCAGCGGCCTTTACGAAAGCAACCGCGCGGAGCGCAGAAGCGCCCGGCATGCAGACGAGCAGACACAGGTGTCTCATCGCCAAGAGAGTAGATCAAGCGGGCCCGGGCCGCCAGCGGGATTCGAAAGCCCTATCTGAGATTTGGGACGTGGGCTGCATGCGCGGCAAACACGGAAACATGCTGCGGAGTTTGGGCCTGCGCCGAGCCCGACAGCAGCAACACCGCCAGCGAGGCTGCCAGCCATAAAAGAGCGACTACAAACACATAACGGTTCAAACGAGCGATTTTCTCCTTGCGGTCAAACGTTTTTTTCTGCATTACCAGAAATCAACCTTCTTATGATGGAATTAAGTCCCATTTATACTAGATGCTCATGGGGCGCAAACGGTTACAACCGTAGTTCTCCAGGGCGGAAGCTTTCGGGAACTGCTGCCATGGCCTTTTGAACGCGCTCCGTGGCGCAGAAAAAACGACAAAAGACGCGGCTTCTGCAATCCACGTCAGGGATTATTGTTGGCGTGGGCTTTCTCGGGTTGCTGTCGAGGCTGGCTGCCGAGATCAAGCACCACCTTCCACTTCCCATTGATCCTGCGCCAGACAGTCACATACATGCCGCGTGAAGTCACGGCGCCGACTTTCGCTTCTGCGTCGCCGTAGGTATAGCCCAGCGTTCCATCTTTTGATACCTCTGCTTTGGTCGGCACCCAGGAAAGCGTGAAGTCTCTGTTGGCGAACACCGGTTCGTAAAACTGGCGGATGGCCTGCTTGCCGGTGAGGATTTTTCCCTCGCGGATGATGGCTCCGTCTTCGGCGAAGAACTCCATCCAGCCTTCAATGCGCCGTTCCGCGGTTGCCTGCGCGAAGGCCAGATCGGCGTCGCGCAACTGTTTTTCCATGATGTCCTGCGCGGCCGTCTTCTGGCGATGGGGCAGCGGCGTTGCGGATTTCCGCGGCGCGACCTGGGCGAAGGCCGAGGCGGAGAGCAAAAAAGCGACGATGACGGAGCGTTTCATGGCTTAAACCATTCTATTGCAGCGCTCAGGACGCGGAAAAATGAATGCCCGCGCCGCTTGAGTGCTCAGAAAATCGCGGCTAATGCGAATCCAACCAGATTGCCCATGCGGTTCGCGCTGCAAGCGCCGGGGGGATCTGCGTTCGCCGGCGAACCAGCGAAGGGCGGGGGCCCGGTTCTCCACCGCTTCCACAGAAATCCACAGCTTTGCACCAGATTGCGGCATTGTTTCCGGCCAGAGCGGCGCGTACATTCGAAAGCAGTATGTTGCTGTTTTGATCGCCATTTCCTTCCAGCCAAAATGCAGCAGTGGTTTATCGCAACGTCCGCGAGCCAAAGGCGGAACAGCCCGGTTGCGGCCTGAAAATATCAGCAATAACCGGCAACATACCCGGGAAACCCGGTAAAACGCGGTGATACAGCAACTTAGGGCAAAGTGCAGAGCATCTGAAAAAAGAGTACAATATATTGTGTTTGGGCCTTGACAGGCACCATATACGGGCGTAATTTGTCCTTCACCCGCAGTATTCGACCCCAGTCCCTGCCGGGGTAATGAGCGCGGCAGGGCGGCCGACACAGCAGAATGATTTCCGGCGACAGAGGTGGCGCCGGCAGACGTTGATTCGCGGTGACCCTCAATGCAAGTCATAACCACTTAGCCGCTGGCTGGCCCCGGCGGCAATTAACCAGCTTTGGAGTTGCACATGGAGATGAACTGGTCGCGTTGGTTTCGTTGCGAGTCCAGCTTTGGACTGCTGCTGGTGCCGGACCAGCCGGGTGTCTTTGCCCTGGCGGAAGAGGTGGCTCCGGCCGCCGGCCCGAACGGACGCCGTATGCTGGCCGTCTTTGCCGTGGATGAGACGGAGCACCTGGCAGGCGCGCTGAGCCGCCTGTTTGCCGCGGGAAGCCCGTGGCGGGACAAGCTGAGCGAATCCAACTGCTACATCCGCTACGCGGTGACGGAAAACGCCGAGCAGCGCCATCGAGCGATCGAAGCCTTGCGGCGCTGGCTGCGTTCGCAGCGCAACGCGGCCTCGCAAATTTTTGAGACGCCCGCAGCCACCGTGGCCGAGCGGGCCGTGGACAGCGTGACCAGGGACCGCGAGCTGATGAAAGTCCCATCGGGGTTCTAGCGGCAGCTTGCGGCAGTTTTGATACATGGGCCTGGGCCCCTGTTCTTTTCCAGACACCAGATACAAGGTCCCCCGGACCGGATGGGGCGCTGAAGAATGCGCGTCCTGAGAAACGGCCCGCGGGATGGCGCGCGCGAAAGAGGGCGCGCCTGAGAAACAGCAGCAGCATTCAAGAAGCCCGGAGAAGGAATGATGGCGGAGCAAACAGCGCATACATCTACTGAGCAAACCACACGGACGGCGACGCAGCAGCAGGCCAAGACTGCGCCCGGCCTCAAGTTCTCGCGGTATTTCACGCGGGCAGGCGTTTCGCCCTATAACGAAGTCGAATGGGAGCGCCGCACGGCCTCCATTACAGACGCCAGGGGCAACACCATCTTCGAGCAGAAAGATGTGGAGTCGCCCAAGGACTGGTCCATGACCGCCATCAACATTGTGGCCAGCAAATACCTGCACGGGCAGATCGGGACGCCGCAGCGGGAAAGCGGCGTGCGCGCGCTGATTGAGCGCGTGGCGGAGACCATCCGCGACTGGGGCTTTTCGCAGGGCTACTTCGCCACCGCCGAAGATCGCGACGTGTTTCATGACGAACTGGTGCATATCCTTCTCCAGCAGAAAGCCAGTTTCAATTCGCCGGTGTGGTTCAACGTGGGTTGTGACCGCCTGGAGCCGCAATCGGACGCGCAGAACTGGCACTGGCTGGCCGAAAAGGGCAGTGTTGAATTTTCCACCACGGGATACAGGAACCCGCAGTGTTCGGCCTGCTTCATCAACTCGGTCCGGGACTCGCTTGATTCCATTCTCACTCTCGCCAAGACAGAAGGCATGCTGTTCAAGTGGGGCAGCGGCACCGGCACCAATCTTTCTCCGCTGCGCGGCTCCACGGAAGAGCTGAGCGGCGGCGGTTCGGCCAGCGGCCCGCTGAGCTTCATGAAAGGCTTTGACGCCTTTGCCGGCGTGATCAAGTCCGGCGGCAAGACCCGCCGCGCCGCCAAAATGGTCATCCTCAACGTGGACCATCCGGACATCGTGGACTTCATCGAGTGCAAGGCCAAGGAAGAAGCCAAGGCCTGGGCGCTGGTGGAGATGGGCTATGACGGCTCCGGGCCGGACTCGGAAGCCTACAGCTCCATCTTCTTCCAGAACGCCAACAACTCCGTCCGCGTCACGGACGAATTCATGCAGGCCGTGGAGCGCGATGAAACCTTCTTCACCCGCGCCGTGAAGGACAAGCACCCCATGAAGTCGCACAAGGCGCGCGAGCTGCTGCGCAAGATCGCTGAAGCCACCTGGCAGTGCGGCGATCCCGGCATGCAATATGACACCACCGTCAACCGCTGGCACACGTCCAAGAACACCGACCGCATCAACGCCAGCAACCCGTGCAGCGAATACATGTTCCTGGACGATTCGGCCTGCAACCTGGCTTCGCTGAACCTCATGAAGTTCATGAAGGGCAACGGCGAGTTTGACGTCGCGGCCTACCGCCACGCCGTGGACGTCATGATCACCGCCCAGGAAATCCTGGTGGACAACGCCGGCTACCCCACGGAGATGATCGCGCGCAACTCGCATGACTATCGCCCGCTGGGCCTGGGTTACGCCAACCTGGGCGCGCTGCTCATGGCCTCCGGGCTTCCCTATGACTCTGACGCCGGCCGCGACTACGCCGCCTGCGTTACCGCCATCATGTGCGGTGAAGCCTATCTGCAATCGGCGCGCATCGCCGCTTCCTGCCCGGAACTGCTGCCCGCCACCAGGACCACTGAAGCCGCGCACTCGGCCGCGCTCGCCGGAGAAGGCGGCGCCGCCTGGGGAGCCGCATGTCCCGGCTGGTACGT
>DATIWA010000734.1:0-4884 GCA_035465515.1 Candidatus Limnocylindrales bacterium
GGGCCGCGAACTCCTACACGAAGGAATTCCTGTTTTCGCAGAGCAGCAATGACCGGCAGCTCCTGAACATGGTGGAAAGCGCGCTGCAACGCATCCGGGAGGGATCTTTTGGCGAGTGCGTGAGCTGCGGCAATGAGATCAACGCCAAGCGCCTGGAAGCGGTGCCCTGGACACGCTACTGCATCGAGTGCCAGGAAAAGAAGGAAAAAGGGCTGCTGGAAGAGGCCGTGGAGTAGCTTCAGCCGGCCGAGTGAAACGTTAAAAAAGGAGATGCTTGAGCATCTCCTTTTTTTGATTTTTCCAATCTGCTGAATCTACCGGTCAGTACAGATTGAAAGACACTTCAACCTGCATCTCAACGGCAACGGGACGACCGTCTTTCCTGGCGGGCTCGAATTTCCAGACCTTCACGCCTTCAATGGCCTTCTCATCAAGTCCCATGCCGAGCGAACGCACCAGCCTGGGATTGTGGACGCGTCCATCGGCGCCTACGATGATGTCCAGCACTACAACGCCCTGATATTTGGCCTTGCGGGCCTCGTCAGAGAACTCCGGATCAGGAACGTAAATGGGACGCGGAGCGCCTACGCCGTTTCCAATGTGGAAGATTCCGGAACCCACACCCGGACCGCCATGACCGGAACCTACGCCGCCGCCATCACCGCTTCCGATCCCGCCGCCGACGCCCACTCCATTGGAAGGGGTCATCAGCTTGGAAAGAGGATCGCCCATCTGGGCAGTCTGCGGAATCTTGAGATCGGCCACAACCGTGGGCTCGACCATCAGCTTGCTCTTCTGCGCCTGGAGCACCACCGGCGGTGCAAATTGCTGTTTCGCCGCTTTTGGAGGGGCGCCCACGGAAGCTTTCAGCTTGCTCGCGTCGCCGCCACCGCCGCCGCTAGGCCCATTCTTGCCGACCTGCTGCGGAATATACGGCGCCAGCTCCACGGAGTTCATGAGTTTGGGGGGCTCGATTCTGGTCTGAACGGTAATGTGAAAAAGCCACAAGAGGAGCCCGATTGCGGCGGTATGAGTAACAAATGACAACAGGAAGTTTTCAGGACGCACCTGGTAGGTGCCGTAGCCTGCGCCAAAAAGCGTGGGCATCATGGCATCAACAGGCTGCTGCCCTTTGGCGAACTTGACCACATCCTGCGGCGGGGAGGGTGGACCTCCGGCAACCGAAGTTTCCGGAACACCTGGCTGCTTGGTTGTTTCTAGCGGAGACATGTCTTTGTTTATAAGTATAGACGTGTTGCTGGTTAAATTGTTTCCCAAAAGTACGTTGAGCTAAAGGGTACCGGGGACAATGGCCTTTCGGGCCACAAGAGTTAATGGCGGAAAATTCCGCCAAAAAATCTCTTGATGCGGCCAAAAAAGCCACGTTTTTCCGTTTTTTGCTGCGTCACAGCAGCGATTTCCTGCACTGCCGGTTTCTCCACCACCACGGCCGGCTGTTCCAGAGGAACGACGGGATCAACCTTTTCTTGCAGGAAATAGACATTCGGCAGGCTGGAGAAGCGGATTTTGGCGACCGAGTAGGGATCCGGCGCTCCGACGCTCCTGGCGCTGAAAACAAAAGGCGTATCCACCTGAATGTGGACCTGGCCGGGATGATCGGCGGGCAGCGGCGCGGTCGCGTCCGGCCTCCCGGACATTGCCGGCTGCTGCGGGGGCGCAGTTTGCGCGGGAACGGGAGCCGCGGAGGCCTGTTGCAATTCCGGGACGACGGGGCAGCCGCAGTCTTCGGCAAGGGCAACCGGAACCGCCTTTCCGCTCTGGAAGGAGACGGATTCCAGAGGTTTGGTGCGATAGGAGCCGGAGCCCATGGTTTCAGAGAACATGACCGGCGAATTGTTTCCGGGCAGCGCTTTGAAACAGGTGGCGCCGGCCTTCGACACACCCAGAGCGAAATGGAACGCGCCCGGCGCCAGCAGGCGCAGGGTGAAATCAGGAGTGATGATGAAGTCAGAGCCGCGCTGGAACAGGGTGTATTCCACCTCCAGCATGCCGGAACTCATGGAGAGCATGAGGCCGTGCTGGCCGGCATTCACGCTGACACTGCTGCGGGGACAGATGCGCACCTGGCCTCCACGGTAGAGGCGAAGGCGCGCCGGGGCTATACCGGCGGAAAGCTCCGACCCTGGAACAACGCTTATGCCGGCGCCAACGGGCTGCACCAGCCGGGTCTGACTGTCGGCGGCAAACAGTTCTCCGACCGGCACGGGCGTCTGCGGCGCCGGAGTGGCGACAGGCGCGGGGGCGACAGGCGACTGGGCGATGACCGATGCCGACAAAAAACCTGCCAGCGCGAAGCGCAGAACAGCGGACCGGCAATCCGGCTTGAGAAACGAATTCAGAACGGCCTACTCCTCACCCACAAAATCATATCTTTCAATCGAGACGGCAATACCCTGCTCGCGCTCTTTGCCTTCCACACGCAGGACGCGGCCGCTGCAGCGAACGCGGAGCGGAGCGGCCAGCATGATCTCGGGAGCCAGCCTGACCTCGGGAGGCAGCGTCATCACGAACTCAATGGACGAGCCTTCCGCCATCTGCGAATCCACAAGCATGAACACGCCGCGCGAGCTCACGTCCCGGGTCTGCGCCGCGAGGGCGGCCCTGCCGTCACCAACATATTTAATGCTGACCGGCAGTTCGAGCGGGAACCGCCGAACGCTGCGCTTCTCCGACTGCGGCTGCGCCATGACCGGGCCCTCCTGATGCGGACTGGTTTTGCCAGTGATTGTAGCTCAATCGTCGCGCCTTGCCAGCAGCTATTCCAAGAACGCGCAGAAGGGATGGAATGTGCGCTAGAGTTCCAGAAAGTTCTTGAGCAGCAGCCTGCCCGAGTCCGTGAGAACGCTTTCCGGGTGGAACTGCACGCCTTCCACCGGGAACCGGCGGTGGCGAAGTCCCATAATCACCCGTGTGCCGTCTTCCTCGCGGGTTTCCGCGCTGATCTCCAGCTCATCCGGCAGTCCCTCCTCAGCCACGATCAGGGAGTGGTAGCGCGTGGCGGACAGCGGCTGGGGCGCATTGCGGAAGACGGTGCGGCCATCATGCTGGATCCGGCTGACCTTGCCGTGCATGACCCGGGGCGCGCGCACGACGTTGCCGCCGAAAGCAGCGCCGATGGACTGATGACCCAGGCAAACACCCAAGATGGGCTTCCTGCCGGCGAAGTGGCGAATCAGCTCAATGCTGATTCCCGCTTCCCTGGGAGTGCAGGGCCCGGGCGAAACCAGGATCTGGTCAGGATTGAGCCGCTCGATATCGGCAATGGTCACCTGGTCGTTGCGCCGCACTTCCACGTTCTGGCCCAGCTCGCCCAGGTATTGAACCAGGTTGTAAGTAAAGGAATCGTAGTTGTCGAGAACAAAGACCATGGCCGGCTCAGCAATGTGTTGTAAAGAGTTTAGCCGAATGGGCTGCGCAACGCCATGCGCGGCGCAACGCAGCGGAAGGCTCTCAGGCGATTGATTTCTTATTCCCGAATCTTATTTGCGGACCTTATTTCCGGACCTTATTTCCGGACCATGGCCACTTCGTAATGGACGGTGTCCACGCTGCCGTTCTTCAGGTGCTGTTCCGAATCCAGAACGAATTTCACGGGGCAGCCTTGCGCCGTGACCCAGGCCGTGCCCTTTTCAAAGCCGCCTGTGCCCAGAACAGTCTGGAAGAGCGATTTCTCCGTCGGGGCGCCGCGCGCGGTATCAATGGAATACCTGACGGCATCATAGCCATTTACTTTTTCCGGACCTTCGCGCACCGTCGCGGAGGTATTTCTGACGAGCGCGACGGAGCTGGCCATTCCGCCGATCCCCATCAGGCTGAACCACGCGCTTTGCCAGCTATCGGCGTTCGAACGCACGCCGTGAAAGGCGCGGGACGCGCTGTTATTTTTGAAACTGCCGTCTATGGTCTGCGGAGTGATATCCGCTTCCTCTTGCAGAGGATTCGAGGACTGCTTGTTATAGGAATAATGGAAGGCTTCGGGCGGATTCCGGATGTGGTCCATCACGCAGTTGAGATCGATTCCCACGTCTCCGCTGCCCTGCGCCGCCGCAGCGGGAGTGGGCTGCGCGCCAGATGTCTGCTCGGCCTTCTTCGATGCCGGGCCGGAACTGCATGCGGAGAGAGCCAGCAACGCCAGTCCTGCCGCCGCAACAACACTGCGCCTCAGAAGCGCAGCCCTGCAATGCGGGAAAAATGCCATTTTCGATTCTCCTATTTTGCCGGCGGCAGCTTGAAAGTTATGCCGGCGAAAAACTCTTCGACGAGCTTCTTCTGCGGGTCGGCGCTCCCCTGGGTGGGATACATATACCGGAACTTTGCTATTCCCTTGTGGTCCGGCCCATAGATGCATTCCAGGGCATGAACAGCCAAATTGGCGGGAGGCTGCCCGGGCGCGCTGAGTTCGGGAGAGCTGATGATGATCCGCTGATGAAGACATTGCGCCCCGGGGCGCGACTCCACGGCATGTTCGGACAAGATCAATTTTCCGTGCTGCGAGAAATTCTTCTCAATAGCCTGGGCCAATTGGTCGAGCTTTTCCTTAACGTTGGGCACGGGATTGGCCATGGCGCCATCTTCCACGGTGATTCCAGCTTGCATCGCCCTGTTCTCAAAGCGGATCGCGGCGGTATTCTCATCGGGTTCCGTCACCCGCCATCCTTCCCCGGAAGGCGCATGCATGGAGAAGTTCGGCAAATCCATTGTGCTATGAGGCGGGACCGGAACCATTTTGGGTTGACCTTGACCGAAGGCGGTAAAAGTAAGGAAAACAGCCGTGACAGCGAGCCAAAGGCTTTTCATGAAGATGCTGCGCTCCAGAGATTAAGGGGGTGCGGGGATTGTACAGGCAGATGAAACGAACACAAA
>DATIWA010000735.1:0-5498 GCA_035465515.1 Candidatus Limnocylindrales bacterium
AGCGCCAGCAGGAGAGTGTTGCCGCCGGAAAAGAGGCGGTCAAACCAGCCTCCGCGGCGCGACGCGGCAAGCACGCCCGCAGGCACCCCGATCAGCCACGAGAGAAACAGCGCCGGCAACGTCAGCAGCAGGGTGTTGCGCACGCGCGGCAGCAGAAGCTGTGAGGCGGGCACGTTGTAGGCGAATGAATACCCAAACTCGCCTTTTCCCACCGAAACAAGCCAGCGCGCGTAGCGCACTGCAAGAGGCTGATCGAGGCCGTATTGCGCGCGCAGGGCGCGCAACGATTCCGGCGAAAGCTGCCCGGTAAGACGCTGTTCGCTGAGGTAATCGCCGGGAGCGGTTTGCATCAACCCGAAAAGCAGCACTGAGACGGCGACCAGCAGCAGAACGGCTTGCAGCAATCGGCGGAGCAGATAGCGGGTCACAGCACGGCCTCCAGTCCGGGAGCGTGCAGCCGCTCGCTGGCTTCGACCAGTGCGCGAGTTGCAGAATGGCTGCTGGAGTGAAGGGCCGAGGGGACCGCCTGCTCCACGATCCTGCCTTCCTCCATCACGATGACCTGCCGGGCAAAAAGGGCGATGAAGTTCAGATCATGGCTGATGTGCAAACAAGCAAGGCCATGCCGTTTCTGAAGGTCCAAAAGCAGTTCCAGCATTTGCGCCTGCAGCGGAACGTCCAGCCCGGAGAACGATTCATCCAGGATGAGCAGCCTGGGCTCTGCGGCAAGGGCGCGGGCCAGGGCCAGCCGCTGCTTTTGGCCGCCGCTGAATTCGCCCGTCTTGCGGTCACAGGAGCCGGGATCAAGCCCGGCTTCCTGCATGAGCTGTATTGCGCGCTCGCGCCGCTGCCGCGCGGTGCCCTGCCGGGTGATCTCCAGCGGTTCGGCAATCACTTCCGCCGCCGTAAAGCGCGGATTCAGCGCGGCGCCGGCATCCTGGAATATGAGCTGCACATTCCGTTGCGGTCCGGTCACCGGAACGCCGTGCAGCACAACCTCGCCCTGGTCAGGGTTTTCAAAGCCGGCGATGCAGCGGGCCAGAGTGGATTTCCCGGACCCGGAGCGGCCGATCACCGCCACGCTGGCGGCTTCCGGCAGATCAAGATCAATTCCTGACAGCGCCTGCACTTTGAACCTTTTGCGTGACAGCACGCGATGCTGCACGAACGCTTTGCTAAGATCGCGCACCTTGAGCAGGCCGTTTTGCGCAACCTGGCCGGCTTCCCCGTGATTACCGGATACCTCGGCGCGCAACCGCGCTTCCGGCGCGATGAGTCCCTGCACGTAAGGGTCAGGCCGAGCAGTGAGTTCAGCGAGATCTCCCGATGCGCAGACCCGGCCCTCTCGCATCACGATGACCCGGTCGGCAAGACCGGAAAGAACGCCGGCATTGTGGGTGATAAACAGCATCGCCAGATTGAGTTCGCGCTTGAGTTTGAGCAACAGCTCGACGACTTCCGCCTGGGTCACGGTGTCCAGCGAACTCAGCGGTTCATCGGCCAGAAGCAGCGAGGGCCCGCAGATCAAGGCCTGGGCGATGGCCGCCCTTTGTCTCTGGCCGCCGCTGAGCTGGTGCGGATAGGCGCGCATGATGCGGTCCGGCTCGGCGAAGCCAACCTCGCGCAACATGCTCCTGGTTTTTTCACGGACCTCGCCGGAGGAAAGCTTGCGATGCGCCCGCAGGACGTCAGCCATCTGGGTCCCGATGGAAAGCACGGGGTTGAGAGCCAGCGCCGGTTCCTGCGAAATCAGCGCGACGTCCGCTCCCCGCACTCTGCGCAGATCTTCCGCCGGAAGCCGCAGGAGGTCCTGGCCGCGATACTGGATGGAACCGCAGACGATCTCCGCGTTGTGCGGCAGAAGCCGCTGGATGGAATGCGCCAGCGAGCTTTTGCCCGAGCCCGATTCGCCTAAAACGCCAAGGCTTTCATGCTCGGCCACTTCCAGATCAACATCTTCCAGCGCGTGAACAGCGCCGCTGCCGGTGCTGTAATCAACACTCAGCCCGGAGATGCGCAGCAAAACGCCTGCGGTGACGCGATCCATGACGCCGGAAGTCAATGTTGTCTGCCAACCGTCTCTCTAAATTTTCACTAAAGTCGGGCAAGTCATTATGCCGCATGTCCGCAGTAAGCTCTATCCACGTTCTCGCCTATAAGCGGAAGAAAATGAAAAGGGTTAGGGCGATCCGCCCCAAGCACTGGGATAAGTGGCCTCAACGAGCCGGAGCCGCAGGGCAGCATGCAAATTTCCGCCCTTCAGGCGCCGGCAGCATACTCGAATAGCGCGGGCCAGATATTTTCTTAAACCGCCTCATGCCGAACAAGTTACGTTCGTTCCTCTGGTCCGCGGGCAATTGCCGCAAGGCCGGCTAAACTGATGGCGCGAATACGGCATGTCCTAAATCCCTGTTCTGGTCGTAGCACCGCCGTAATACTTGCCCTTAGCCCGCGCAGCTCAGGCTTTTGCCGTAATACAAATACTTACTCCGCCCAGTAAAGTCCGTAACACGCCACTCGCTCTATGCCGAACCCATGGGGAGGTACACGTGCGCCGCTGCGGGCAAATTCTTTTTATCTTCACAGTTTTTACGCTGCTTGGACTGATTGTTTCCTGTGGCGGTAATGCGCAACCGTTAGTATCTTCTTCGCCCGTTCCAGCGGCTGCTCCTTCGCCCGCGCCCTCGCCCCTGCCGTCTCCAACTCCCGCGGGAAGCGGTTCATCGCCGGCAACCGTGGTCATCAGCAACGTGGAGGACTCAACCAACTGGCTGACCTGCGGCGCGTGCGGCAACACCGGCGGCACCGGATCGGTGGCGCCGTATTCCTTCACGCCCGGCATCAGCGTGCCCAGTGAAGACGGCCGCTCCACCCAGTTTGCCATTGCGGCAACCGTGCCCTTCAGCAATGCATATTTCTACCGGCAGCAGACACCCATCGCCGGACAGATCAATGCGCTCACCTACGAGTTTGATCTCTATATCCCGCCGGGAATGGAAACGGCGCCGCAGGCCATTGAGTTCGAATGCCAGCAGACGGTTGATGGCTGGGTTTATAACTTTGCCTGGCAGGCGCCTTACCATGGTTCTTCCACGTGGCGCATCTTCGATTACGGATTGAAGCAATGGGACACCACCAGCATCGCCTTCCAGCCGTTCACTCCGGGCGTATGGCACCACATCATGGCGGAGTACCACAATGACACCGTCAACCACCTGGTCTGGCATGACGCGCTGACCGTGGACGGCACGCGGTACGTCGTGAGCACATCGCACAACGCTTTCTTTTCCGGCGGCCGCAACCAGTTCACCAACGCCTTTCAGCTCGACAGCAACAGCACACCGGCCCCATATAACGTCAATGTGGACCTGATGAAGATCACCTACCGCTAGCGTTATTCATAGTGCAGGGCCACCATGGGATCAACTCTTGCGGCCCGGCGCGCCGGTATCGAAGCAGCAAGCAGGCCGACTGCGGCCAGGATCAGGGCGGTCAGGACGAACGCAAGAGGGTCGCGCGCGCTCACGCCGTATAAAAACGTGACAATCAGTCGGGCCAGCGCGAAAGAACCGGCCAGGCCAACTGCCAGCCCGACCCCGAGGGTAAGAGCGCTCCGGCGGACCACCATCAGCAGAACGTCGCGCGGCCGGGCGCCCAGCGCCATGCGGATGCCGAACTCCCGCAGACGCTGTCCCACGGAATAGCCGACCACGCCGTAGATGCCAACGGCGCACAGAATCATTGCGATTGCGGCGAACACCGCCAGCAGCGTCGCGCCAAATCTTGCCGCCCACAGAGCCTGCGAAATCACTTCCCCGATCGGCCACACAAAGGTAAGCGGCAGGTTGCGGTCCATGGCCTGGACCCGGGCGCGCACCGTGCTCAGTATGGCTTTGGGATCGCCGCTGGTGCGGAAGAACAAAGCCACCGCCGGGCTGGGATTCTGGATCAGCGGCACATACATGTAATTCTGCGGCTCTTCGCCCAGCGTGTTGTACTTGGAGTCGCGGGCCACGCCGATCACCTGGGTCCAATCATTGTCTTTAAAAAACTTGAAGCGCTTCCCTATCGGGTCCTGGCCGGGCCACAGGCGGCGCGCCGCGGTTTGATTGATGATGGCGACTTTCGGACTGTCCTCGCGCACGCTGCTGTCAAAATTCCGGCCGCTCACCAGCGGGATGCCCATGGTCTGGAGGAAATCCTGCTCGACAGCGCCGAACTGCGTCACCTGGCCATTCTGTCCGTTGCTTGCGTCCTCCCCTTCGCGGAAAAGCGTGCGGCCAAATCCGCCATTGAACAGCGGGACCACCGAGGCCAGGGTTGCTGACTTGACGCCGGGAGTCGCCAGCGCGGCCTCCAGCGCGCGCCGCTGGAATTCCCTGCTGCGCGCGGGCTCATAGTTCAGCGAGCCGAGATCGAAATTCAGCATGGCGAGATTGTGCGTGTCAAAGCCGGCTTCCATCTGCTGGGCGTTGCGCAGGCTCAACAGGAACAAGCCCGCACCCACCAGCGCCACCAAACAAACCGCCACCTGAATGGCGACCAGAGCATCGCGGAGTTTGAAGCGGCGTCCGCTGTAAAGCTCTCCCCCGGAACGCTCCTTGAGTTCGGAAACCAGGTCAGGACGGGAGGCCTGCAATGCCGGAACCAGCCCGAAGATCAAACCGGTGCCGATGGCCACAAGGAAAGTAAAAAGCAGAACGTGGGTATCAAGCGAGAGATCAAGGTCCGCCTGCTGCAACTGCGGAGGCCGGAACCGCCACATCACGTTGCGTCCGATGACTGCGAGCGCCAGACCCAGCGCCCCGCCGGCGGAGGCAAGCACCATGGCTTCGGTCAGCAACTGGGAAACGATGCGGTTGCGCGACGCGCCTACGGCCACGCGGATGGACATCTCCCGCCTGCGTCCGGCGGCGCGCGCCAGCAGCAGGTTGGCGATATTGAAGCACGCCACCAGCAGGACAATCCCGACCACGGTCATCATCAGAGCGCCGGCCCGCTGGAACGCGCCGCGCGTGTTGGGGTTGAGGCTGGATTCGAGCAGCGGAATAACGGTAAAGCTGCGGCCCTTATTGGCCAGGGGGAAATCGCGCTCCATGTCGGCGGCAATGGCATGCAATTCGGCCTGCGCCTGCTGCCGCCCCACGCCGTCCTTCAGCCGCGCCACCACGTTGAAGCCCAGAAACCGGCGTTCATTGAAAAACGTTTTGACCAGGCCGGTGACAATGCCGTCATGCATGGACATGGGAATCCACATGTCCGGCCCACCCAGCACCGCGGTGCCCTGAAAGCCCGCGGGCGCCACACCAACGATCGTGAAGCCCTGCCCGTTGAGGAGCACCGACTTGCCGATGGCCCCGCGGTCGCCCGCGAACTTGCGCTCCCAGAAGCCATGGTTGAGCACAATGACCGGCCCGGCGCCGGGCTCGGCGTCTTCCTGAGGAAGGAACGTCCGTCCCAGCGCGGCGCGCACGCCCAGCACGTCAAAATAATTTCCG
>DATIWA010000736.1:0-2359 GCA_035465515.1 Candidatus Limnocylindrales bacterium
ACTCTGCAACCCGCGCACTGGTCGAAGCCAGCGAGCGGCTGCACGCTCCTGGACTGGAGGCCGTGCTGTGATCCGCTACCTGCTCCGCCGATTGCTGCAAGCCGTTCTGCTGCTGGTCGCCGTCTCAGTGCTGCTTTTCGGGTTGATGCAGACCGCTCCCGGCGATTACCTCAGCGAACAGCGCCTTACCGGGCAGCTTTCGCCGGAATCGTTGCGCGCGCTGCGCGCGCAATACGGCCTCGATCAGCCTCTCGCAGTGCGCTACGCGCGCTGGCTTGTCTCTGTGGGCAAAGGCGAGTTTGGTTATTCATTCGCCTACAACGTGCCCGCCTCACAGCTTCTGCTGCCGCGCGTGCGCAACACCCTGCTGCTGACGTTGCCGGCGCTGTTTCTGTCATGGCTGATCGGGGTGCCTGCGGGCGTGCTTGCCGCGTCGCGCCGCGGAGGCTGGTTTGACCGCCTCTTTTCCGGCGGCAACACTCTCCTGCTGGCGCTTCCCGATGTGCTGCTGGGCCTGGTGGCGCTGTTCATCGCCCTGCGCACACATATTTTCCCGGCAGGCGGCATGACGTCCATGGACCTCAACGACGCCACGGCCATGGCGCGGATACCCGATCTGCTCTGGCATCTGGCTCTTCCCGTGAGCGTGCTGGTGCTTGGGTCCCTGGCTCCCATCATGCTCCACGTGCGCTCCAGCGTTGCTGAAGTCATGGAGTCTTCCTACTTTCGCGCCGCGGAAGGCCACGGGCTGCGGCGCTTCCGGCTGCTCTTTTGCCACGCTTTGCCCGCCGCCGCCAACCCGCTGATATCTCTCTTCGGTCTTTCGTTCGCTTTCCTGCTGAGCACGTCACTGGTGGTGGAGGTAATTCTCAGTTGGCCGGGAATCGGCCCCATGCTGCTGGAAGCGGTTCTGGCGCGCGATCTTTTTGTTGTGCTCGGGGCGGCGATCTTCAGCACGATCTTCCTGGTGGCCGGCAACCTTGTGGCGGACATTCTGCTTTACGCCTTTGATCCGCGAATACGGGTGCAATCATGAGGGTTTCGGCAAAGCTCCGCTGGTCGGCCGGATTCCTGGCCGGCGTGCACCTGCTGGTGATCTTCGCCGGTTTCTTTGCGCCCTACGATTACAGCACCCAGGACCGCATGCACCCCTACGCGCCGCCGGCCCGGATCCACCTGGTGGATTGCAGCGGCAAGCTGCATTTGCGGCCGTTTGTTTATGCCCTGAAGGACGCCCCAGGAGGCTTCGGCAGTTACGCGGAAGATTGCTCCCAGCCCCTGCCGCTGCGGCTTTTTGTCCGCGGCGATGAATACTATTTGTTCGGCGCCTTCCATGCCACCCTGCATCTGTTCGGCGTGGACCCGCCCGCCCGCGCGTACCTGCTGGGCGGCGACGCTTTTGGCCGCGACCAGTTATCGCGGCTCCTGTATGGCGGACAGATCTCACTCTTTGCCGGATTGCTGGCCGCCGCGCTGGCCCTGATTGCCGCATTGCTGGTGGGGGCGGTGGCCGGGTTGTATGGCGGACTCGTGGACGACGTGCTGATGCGCATGGCTGAAGTGGCGATTGCCGTTCCTTCGTTCTACCTGTTGCTTTCCGTGCGCTCGTTTCTTCCCCTGCGAACCGGTGCGGTGACGGCGTTTGTCCTGGTGGTTTGCGTCATTGGTTTTCTGAGCTGGGCGCGGCCGGCAAGGCTGGTCCGCGGCGTCGTGCTCAGCGGACGCGAGCGCAACTTTGTTCTGGCCGCACGCGGTTTTGGCGCGTCCCGAGTCTACCTTCTGCGCCGCCATCTTATGCCCATGACATGGCGCGTCGTGGTCACGCAGATGGCGGTGCTGGTGCCGCAATTTATTCTGGCGGAAGTGGTGTTGTCGTTTCTTGGCCTGGGAATTGGCGAGCCGTTCCCCAGTTGGGGCAACATGCTGGCTTACGCCCAGCAATATCACATTCTGGTCTCGTACGGCTGGATGCTCTTGCCCGGCGTGGTGCTGCTGCCGGTGATTCTGGCTTATCACTTATTGGCTGATGCTTTACAGGAGAGGCTACAATTAACTACTTGAATCCAAAACAGTTCAATGGGACCAGCTCCTCTTTGCTCCTGGCCTGGGTGTGTGTCCTGGCGCTTGCGATGAGCGGGGTTGCGCTCGCGCAATCGCAAAAGCACGACGATTTTTTTGTTTCCCCGTCAGCACCCGGAACGCCGGGTGGAAAGCTGGTCATCAGCCTGCGTTCCGAACCGCGCACCTTCAACCCGGTCACTGCGGTGGACCAGGTTTCCGTGGGCATTCTGGGCCGGACCATGGCGGACCTGATTCACATCAACCGGAGCACTCAAAAGAGCGCGCCGGCGCTGGCCAG
>DATIWA010000737.1:0-9387 GCA_035465515.1 Candidatus Limnocylindrales bacterium
CGCCAGGTTCCGCAAACGTATCAGCACCGGGGGAATCCAGGGCGGACGGCCGGGCGGAGGGTTAGGTGCCCTCCTCCCAGCTGGCCAGGTAGCGCTCCTGCTCCTCCGTCAGGGTGTCGATCTCGACCCCCATCGCGTTGAGCTTGAGGCGCGCGACCTCGCGGTCGATCGCGTCGGGAACGTCGTGGACTTTGCTCTCCAGCGTCCCCCGGTTGGCGGCCATGTACTCGACGGAGAGCGCCTGGTTGGCGAAGCTCATGTCCATGACCGATGCCGGATGGCCTTCAGCGGCGGCCAGATTGATGAGACGGCCTTCGCCCAGCAGGTAGATCTTGCGGCCGTCCTTCATGGCGTACTCGTCCACGAATTCGCGGGTCTGGCGCCTGGAAGAAGACATTTTCTCGAGAGCAGGAATGTCGATTTCCACGTTGAAGTGGCCTGAGTTCGCGACCACCGCGCCGTTCTTCATATGCTCGAAATGCTCGCGCGCGATGACGCTTTTGTTTCCGGTGACGGTCACAAAGATGTCGCCGATCTTTGCGGCCTCCGCCATGGACATGACCCGGTAACCATCCATCACTGCTTCAATGGCCTTCACCGGATCAATTTCCGTGACGATTACATCGGCGCCCATGCCGCGCGCCCTTGAGGCCAGGCCGCGTCCGCACCAGCCGTAGCCGGCCACCACGAACTTGCTTCCGGCAATCAGAGAATTGGTGCAGCGGATGACGCCATCCATGGTGGACTGGCCTGTGCCGTAGCGATTGTCAAACATATGCTTGGTCAGCGCGTCATTCACGGCAATGATGGGATAGCGCAACTGGCCGTCCTTGGCCATGGCGCGCAGACGAATCACGCCGGTGGTGGTCTCTTCGGTGCCGGCGATGATTCCCTCAAGCACATCCTGGCGTTTGGTCAGCGCCGTGGAGACCAGGTCGGCGCCGTCATCCATGGTGATGTGGGGCTTATGGTCGAGGGCCGAGAGAATGTGCTTGTAATAGGTGTCGTTGTCCTCGCCCTTGATGGCGTGGGTGGAGATTCCGAAATCGCGCACCAGCGAAGCCGCCACGTCGTCCTGGGTGGAGAGCGGGTTGGAAGCGCAAAGCACCACGTCGGCGCCGCCATCGCGGAGCGTAATAGCCAGGTTGGCGGTTTCGGTGGTCACGTGCAGGCAGGCGGAGACGCGAATGCCCTTCAAAGGCTGGTTCTTGATGAACTCTTTGCGGATGCTCTGCAACACCGGCATGGACTGGTTGGCCCACTCGATGCGCCGCTTGCCCAGATCGGCAAGCTCAAGATTTTTCACATCAAACGAAGTTTGCGGTACCACGGTTGTTGACATAGTTTCCTGTTTTTGAGCCCTTCCAGGGCATAAGGGATTTTTGCGGGACATGGAGCCCCTGGTGAACTGCGCAGTGGAGACGCAGCATGCTGCGTCTCCACGCAAACTGTTTATTTTGTGGCGCCAACCCTGGAGCCCACCCCGGCGCCCAGGCCCTGTTCGCGCAACCTGGCTGCCTTGTCCGTGGCTTCCCAGGTGAAGTCAGGGTCCTTGCGTCCAAAGTGTCCGTAAGCCGCGGTCTTCTTATATATAGGACGGCGCAGCTTGAGCGACTCGATAATGCCCTTGGGCGTAAGCTGGAAATTTTCGCGCACGAGTTGCTCCAGCCTGGTTTCCGGCAGCTTGCCCGTGCCGAAGGTATCCACCAGAACGCTGACCGGTTCAGCCACGCCGATGGCGTATGCCAACTGGACTTCGCAGCGGTCCGCCAGGCCGGCAGCCACCAGGTTCTTGGCGATATAGCGGCACATGTAGCAGGCAGAGCGGTCCACCTTGGTCGGGTCCTTGCCGCTGAACGCGCCACCGCCGTGCCGGCCCATGCCGCCGTAGGTGTCCACAATGATCTTGCGCCCGGTCAGGCCGGTATCTCCCATGGGACCGCCGACAACGAAACGGCCGGTGGGATTGATGTGGTACTTGGTATCGGCGTCGAGGAGATTTTCCGGAATCGCAGCCTGAATCACGTGCTTCAGGATTTCTTCGCGCAGCGTCTTGTTGTCAATGGTTTCAGCATGCTGGGTCGAGATCACCACCGCGTCCACGCGGATCGGCTTGTGGTCAGGACCATATTCAACTGTTACCTGGGATTTGCCGTCGGGACGAAGATAAGGAAGGGTACCGCTCTTGCGGACTTCGGAAAGCCGCCTGGTCAGCTTGTGGGCCAGAGCGATCGGCGTGGGCATGTACTCATCGTTTTCATTGGTGGCGTAGCCGAACATCATGCCCTGGTCGCCGGCGCCGCCGGTGTCCACGCCCATGGCAATATCGGGCGATTGCGAATGAATCGACGAGACCACGGCGCAGGTCTGCGAGTCGAAGCCGTAAGTGGCGTCGGTGTAGCCGACCGCGGTGACGGTCCCACGCACAATGTTGGGGAAGTCAACGTAGGCTTCCGTGGTAATTTCGCCGGCAATCACGACCAGGCCGGTGGTGGTCAGGGTTTCACAAGCCACACGGCTATAAGGGTCTTTCTCGAGACACGCGTCGAGAATCGCATCAGAAATCTGATCAGCAATTTTGTCCGGGTGGCCTTCGGTGACCGACTCAGAGGTAAACAAAAAACGTTCCCGTGGAGCCAATTGAGCTTCCTCCTGAAAATACTTTTACCGCTCGGGATCAAACCAGGATACCGCAAGCAGACTAAATGCAGGACCCGCCCAGGGACAACCGTTTGACGTTGCTTCGGTCGGAAACGCAGTCGAATGGGAGTATTTCCACTGCGAAACGGGTCTTTATGATTGTAACCGGCTGGAGAGAAAGGGGCTATAGGAGTTATTGCTCAGCCGGACCGGTGGGGGTGAACATGAGGGTACGTGTCTCACTCTCACTGCCAATGGCGCCAAGAGGCCTGCCGTTATAGCTGATTTCAATTCCACCCGCATTGCCCGTCTTGACGATGATCTCTTTAGCGGCCTTGACGAACCGCTGCTTCTCCGCGCGCAGAACGCCTTCTTTGACCCGGCGGCCATCAGCGATGACCGAGATCCACGAATCTTCCTTGGCCTTGATTACAACAAAGAAGGTATGCACCGGGGGCTGCGGCCGGGGATGCGCCGCTTCCGGAGTTTTTCTTGCCGCAGCGGCAATCGTCGAAACGTGGGCGGCGGCGGCCGGGTCTGCGGATTTGCGCCCCTCCGATGCCTGACGCGGGCCGTCCGAAGATCCACCCTGCTTCTGCTCTGCCGACTTGGCGGTCATAACCGCGCGGGCGTTGTCCGCAGGGCGCCGTTTTGAGTGCCAGACGGCATAGCCGGCCAGCAGGACTACCAGAGCCACCGCAGCGCCAATCAGGGGATAATTGATGTTACGCGGATTCAGTTCGCGGTTGGGTTCCTCATGGACCTCAAGCGGGAACTTGTCTTCCGGCGGAGGCTCTTCTTTAACCAGATCGGCGTAGTCGGCAACCGCCTGGTCTTCATCAATGCCGATAAACCGCGCATAGGCGCGCACAAAGCCTTTGTTGAAAACCCCTCCGGGCAGGGAGTCAAAGTCTTCTTTTTCCAGGGACTCCAGATGCCGGCGGGCTATTTTGGTGGATTCTGCGATTTCGTCCAGGGAGACGCGCCGCATCTCCCGCTCACGCCGTAATTTTTCGCCAAATGAAGCCATTTTGGGGGTAAGGCCTGATCTTTGGATTAGGGTCGTCTAAGTGGTGTCATGATAGGAACATCGTACTGCCATGTCAAAGGAAAAACGTTTGTAAATACCGAGAGGACAAGGACTTCTGGGGTACTTTAGGGCTATTACCGGCGAGTTTCCCGGACAATTCGGCGGTTGCCGATTTCCCTGAAACCGGAGATAATACGCCCAAGTTGGTCGGCGATTGTCCCAAGTTGCAGAAGGAATATACCTCCTACATGAACGAGGCTGCGGTACCCGAGCATAACCCCAAGCGGCAGTTGCAGGAAGTCGCCATCTTCAATGATGTTGCGAAAGCCCTGACCTCGTCTCTGAATCTCGATTCAATTCTGCAAACGATTATGGACAAGATGGCGGAGTTCTTCCGGCCGGATACATGGTCCCTCCTGATGGTCGATGAGCAGAAGGACGAGCTCTACTTCGCCATTGCCGTGGGAGACGCGGCGGAAACCCTTAAGACGGTGCGCATGCGCATGGGCGAAGGCATCGCCGGCTGGGTGGCCCGTCACGGCGAATCGCTGATTGTCCCGGACGTATACAACGATCCCCGCTTTGCCAAGCGAGTGGATGAGATGACCAAGTGGAAGACGCGGTCCATCATCTGCGTCCCGCTGCAATCCAAGCACCGTGTGCTTGGAGTCATCCAGCTCATCAACTGCGCCATGGAAACTTTCGGCGAGCAGGAAATGTTCTTCCTGCACGCGCTCTGCGACTACGCCGCCATCGCCATTGACAACGCCCGCGCCGTGGAGAAAATCCAGGAACTCACGATCACCGACGATTGCACGGGGCTCTACAACGCGCGTCATCTATACAAGACGCTGGAGTCGGAGGTCTACCGCTCCGCCCGCTTTGGTTATGAATTCAGCGTGATCTTCCTGGACCTGGACCACTTCAAAACCGTCAATGACACCTACGGCCATCTGGTGGGCAGCAAATTGCTTCAGGAGATCGGCTTCAAGATCAAATCGCAGCTCCGCCTGATTGACTACGCCTTCCGCTACGGTGGCGATGAGTTCGTCATCCTGCTGCCGCAAACCGACAAGCAATCTGCTCTTGTTGTGGCCAAGCGCATCCAGGAAATGATGCGCAAGACCGTTTTCCTGGCCGAGGACGGCCTGAACCTGAATGTCCGCTGCAGCATGGGCCTGGCGACCTACCCCGAAGACGCCAAGAGCTCGCATGAGATCATCCGCCAGGCGGACGAGATGATGTACATGGTGAAAAACTCAAGCCGCGACAACATTGCCGTGGCCCAGCAGGGGATTCTGAAGTAAGCATCCAGCGCTCGGCGCCGGCCTTCAGGACTCAGTCACAGCTTCCCGGTCTAAAATCTATTGAGGCGGCCGCTTTGCCACGTCGGGCGCCTGGCCAGTTCCCGGGCCCTGCGCGGGAGCGCGGGCGGACCACGCATGAGCGTTCGCGGGCGCGTTGGGATCCACGCCAAAATCCCAGACGTAAAGATTGATCTGGCCTTTGTCCAGCATTTCCACCACAGCGTACTCACCGGGGGTAAGCGGTTCGGTGGGCGTGATCCTTACCCAGCCGCCGCCGGCAGGCGTGCTCGTGACCTTGATCCAGTTCTGCTTCTGGCTCACCTTGCCATAGATCGCGATATTCAAATTTCCGACCACCCGCGCGTCTTTTTTCTGCTCCATGCGGACAATTCCATAGTGGTCCTGGGCCGGCGTTGTGCTGGTGGTTGACGGAGCGGGCTGCTGACCGGGTCTGCCTTTTGACGCCTCAGCGTTCTGCAACGCGGCAGCGGCATTCGTATTCGGCTTCTGAGCGGCATCACCAGCGCTGGAGTCAATGCTCACGTAAATCGAAGGCTGGAGCGTATGGGACTGCGTTACCGCGTGCCTGCCCTTCAGCTCAATGCTCTGTTTGGAAGAAAGGGCAAGCGGGTTGATGGCGGCGCGCAGAATATTCCTGCCCATATGCTTGTTCAACTCGCCGCTTTCTTGCGTCAGTTCGATGAGCTGCGGCTGGTTGTGATATGTGTCCATCAGGAAGATACCGCCGTCGTCGGGCAGGTAGAGTCCCGGGGCGACCATGGGAGGTTCGGCGGAGTCGGGCTCACCCAGCTTGGCGGCTTCTTTCACCTCTTCCGTGCGGCTTGCATCACGGTCCTTGTTGTACTTCTCCGTGGCCGGCCAATCAACCAGATCTTTGGGCAGTTCTTCCCAGGTATAGCGCTCGGCGCTGTAATAGCGAACGCGATTTCCATTCACCTGCCATTGCGTGGCCGACTGGTAAGAGCCGTCTTTCAAAATGAGACGCTTGGGATTTTGCTGAGCAAACGCAGAGAGCCCCGCGAGCAAAACCGCTATCGCGCCCAGAACGATCAAGGTTTTTGCAAAGCGTGCCATGGGAAGTACCTGGAGCATTGGATGCCGGGCAGTCCATCTGCTCCCATCATTCATTCTATAACCCGGAAGCCTGCCGGGAGTTGAATGGAATTTCCGCTGCCGCCGTCAAAGCCGCCCTGGAGCGGAATCCGGCTCTGAAAAAACTCCCAAGCCCGGGTATTTCTGGTATCTTCCAGGGGTTTCCCAAAATCACTCAGGAGGTCCAGCAATCATGCGATTGGCAACTTTCCTGGTATTTTTGAGCTTCGCCCTGGTTCCTTGTTTCGCGACCGCGCAGGCTGCAGCGCCTTCGCCCGCAGCCAGCACGCCGGTTGCGACTTCTGCTCAAGCGGCCCAAACTCCCGCAACCCAGACCGCTGTTTATACGCTGCCGCCGGACAAGCTGGCCAAGTCCAAGGCGCTTTACGACATTTCCGGACGCATGAGAATCATTGGCACGGTTTTCTCCTTTGTGGTCCTTCTGGCTTTGCTGTATCTGGGTATCGTGGCGCGGTATCGCGACTGGGCGGAGAAGGCGTCACGCTACAGCTTTGTCCAGGCCATGATCGTGGTGCCGCTGTTCCTGCTGACGGTCTCGCTGCTCGGGCTGCCGCTGGACATGTATTCGCACAAGGTCGGCCTGGATTACGGACTCTCCGTGCAGGGCTGGGGCTCGTGGTTCGGCGACTTCGCCAAAGGGCAGGCCATCTCACTGGTGCTGGGCACCGTACTGCTCTGGTTGATGATCTTCATCATCCGCAAGAGCCCGCGGCGCTGGTGGTTCTATTTCTGGTTCCCCGCCTACGCCATGTTCTTTCTGCTGATCTACAGCGCTCCCCTGATCTTTGATCCGCTGTTCAACAAATTCGAGCCGTTGCAGAAAACCGACCCGCAACTGGTGACCTCCATCGAGCACCTGACGCGGCGAGCCGGCGTGGAAATTCCGCCCCAGCGCATGTTCCTGATGAAGGCCAGCGAAAAGACGACCCAACTGAATGCCTACGTGACCGGGTTCGGAGCTTCCAAGCGCGTGGTGATCTGGGACACCACGATCCAGAAGACCACGAATCCCGAGACGCTGTTTGTGGTGGGCCATGAGATGGGCCACTACGTTTTGAACCACATTGTCTATGGGCTGGTCCTGGGGGCGATCGGAATCTTTATTGCGCTGTTCCTTATCTACGTGATCTCCGGCTGGATGCTGCGCCGCTTCCAGGAGCGCTGGCACATTCGCTCGCTGGGCGACTGGGCCGCCTTGCCCATGATCTTCCTGATCCTCAGCATCGTGGGGTTCGTTTCCGCGCCCATCGGCAATAGCATCAGCCGGCAGCTTGAGCACAACGCGGACATCTACGGGCTGGAAGTCACGCACGGGATCAACGCGAACTCGCAGGAAGTGGCGGCGCACGCCTTTCAGACGCTGGGCGAAATCTCTCTGGTGTACCCGTACCCGAGCCGCTTTGTCGTTTTCTGGTATTACAACCATCCGTCCATTCCTGATCGCGTCCGTTTTGCCCATAATTACGATCCCTGGGACAAAGGGCAGCAACCGAAATATGTGAAGTAGTTCCGAAACACCAGCATTTTTGCAGGACACGGCGCATGAGCTAACGCCCTGTGTACCTCATGTGATCGCTAACACCGACCTGAACTCCGGACCGCACTAGCCTTTCAGCAGGAGGCGGGTACCATGAAAGCCTTTCAGCGGGTTGCGTTCGCCGCTTCGCTGATGCTGGGAGTTCTGGCCCTGGCAGGCCTGATCCTGGCTCGGTATTGGCTCAGAGTCCCCCAGCCGGCCAGGACCACTGCGGCAGAGAAGACGGTCCTGGTGGATGAGCAGCCGCTGGTGACGGCAAGGGCGCTGGCGGCGCTCGCCGCGACCCCCGAAGAGCAGGAGTTTGCGCAACAGGCCGTTCATGTAGCGGACCACGAAGTGGATTTGGCGTTCGCTGCGGCGCTGCGCAAGGCGACGGCGCCTCCAGAGCAATTGTCAGACGCGGCAAAGAAGAGCCTGGCCAGGGTGGAAGAAATCCAGGAACGGATCGGGCTGCTGCAGGCGGACATTGCAGGACTGGAGCAGAGTCTGGCCAAGGCCCCGGAGCGCCGCAAACCCAACCTTCAAGGCGAGTTGCAGTTTCAAAAAATCCAGCTGGAGCTTAGCCAGGAAGAGCTGGAGGCGGCGCGGCAGGAGCTCATCCGGCAGGGAGGCGATCAGCGGAGCAAGGTGCAGCGCCTGATGGAGCAGCATGAAGCCTGGAGCCAGGCGCAAGCTGCTTCCGCCGGCACACCTCCCGGGAACGGCCGCCCAAACCCTGAGACCGATGCAAGCCGGACGGTGCTGGTGCAGTTCCGGGCTTGGCGACAGCTGGCCACAAAAGAAACCAGTCTGGTGAAAGCCATCCAGGAGACCACGCAGACCAAAGACCATCTGGAGCAGGAACATGCCGCGCTGGTGAAGAAAGCCGGCCAGGCAGAAGCCGGTGCAACGCTGAAGCAGGTGGCGGAAGACCAGAGAGACCTGGCTGAGTTGGACAAGCGGATCCAGGACCTGAAGCAGCTCGAGGGCATTTACCAGAGCTGGAATTCCCTGGTCGGGGCGCGCAAGTGGGCCTATGCCCTGGGCGTGGCGGAGGGCGCGGTGTGGGTCATGGCGCTCCTTCTGCTGGCGATCTTCGCCAACCGGCTGGTACGCTCGGTTCTTTCGCGGGTCGCGCCCGAGAGCAGACGCCTGCGGACAGCGGAGATCGTGGCTTGTTTTGTGGTGCAGGTGACCGCCCTCGGCCTGGTCTTGCTGGTGGTATTTGGGCCGCCGAACCAACTGGCCACGGTGCTGGCGCTGGCCGGCGCCGGACTGACCGTCGCCCTGAAGGACTTCATCGTCGGGTTCTTTGGCTGGTTTGTCCTGATGGGACGCAACGGCATTCGCCCGGGCGACTGGGTGGAGATCAACGGCGTTGGAGGCGAAGTGCTGGAAGTCGGGCTGCTGCACACCGTGCTGCTGGAGACAGGAAACTGGTCAGACGCCGGCCATCCCACGGGCCGCAAAGTGACGTTTGTAAACAGCTTTGCCATTGAAGGCCACTACTTCAACTTCTCCACCACAGGACAGTGGCTGTGGGACGAGATCGAAGTGCCTCTGCCGCCGGGCGAAGATCCGTATTCCGTTGCCGACGCTGTTCAACAGGCCGTGACGGAGGAGACCCAGGCCAACATACGGCTGGCCCGGGAGGAGTGGCAACGGGTTGTGCCGGGGCAAAGCGGGCGCTCGTTTTCCGCCACGCCGGCCATCAGCGTGCGTCCCACAAGCATCGGCGTCAACGTGATGGTGCGCTACAT
>DATIWA010000738.1:0-6789 GCA_035465515.1 Candidatus Limnocylindrales bacterium
TGAGCTTCGGGGTGAGATGCGAGGTCAGGAAAAGGTCCACGTCGCCAACGGTGAAGTTTCCGGTGGAACCGGGCTTCAGGCCGATCAAAGGGGCTTCAGGCGGCTTCACGTCACTGGCACGATAGGTGACGGCGCCAAAACCCTGAAACTGAATACCCCGCACCATGCGGTAAGGCGCGCTTTCCGGAACCGGAGGTGCAGCCTGCGGGCCTGCCGCCTGAGTTTGTCCCGCAGGCGCCGGCACGGGAGCCGGCTGGGCCTGCTTCGCCTCAAGGGCCGCGATACGCGCCTTGAGCTCGTTGACTTCCTGTACCAGTTGTTGAATGGTCTCCTGCTGGTCGGACTGTTGCTGGGTCTGTGCGCGGGCCGGGCAGAGCATCAACCCAACCGTCGCCGCCATCACGAACAAACGATGCATGTGGGGTTTCCTTACGGGGCGCTTTATTTCGGGGAAGATATTGCAGGATAGGAAAGTATTGGTGGAATCACAAGGAAGATGCGGCGGCGCGAAAGTACCGAAGTAATACGCCGCGCAGGCTTCCATGGCTATTTCGCTGTTGCTATCCGGTCAAGCCGGGACCGCGTCCGCGGGTCATTTCCTGCGGTAGCGATGGAAAGCATGATCGCCGGCCCGTCGGCAACTCATCCATTGCCACCAGGGAGCAGTTTCCCAGGTGAATCCGGGCGCGGCGAAGGTGGTGGGACGCTCGCGCGGCGGATTGAGCTTTTCCGCGGCGGAGGGCTCCTGGCCGGGAGGGATGATCAGGCCGATTTCCAGAGGCGACACGGTCACAAACTTCTCATCCATGAGGCCGGCGCGGGACATGCTGCCATAAAGCGTGGGGCCGCCTTCACACAGCAGATATTCGACTCCAAGCCGGCGGCGCAGCAGGCGCAAAGCCTGCAACAGATCAACGGCGCCCTCTTCACCGGCGACCAGAACTTCGGCCGCGCTCCCGGCAAGGCGGGCGGCACCGGCGCGCGTGGTGAGCACAAAGGCATCCACCTGATCGCCATCGAAAATCCGGTAGTCAGCGGGCTTGAGACGCGCTGATGCGGTTACAAAGACCACCTTTTCGCGTTTGCGGCCCAGCTTGCGGCGAAGGTCGCGCAGGACCGGGTCCTCAACCTGGTACACGGGACCGCGACCTCCATTCAGGTCGGGCCGGGCGAGCGTCTCACCGATCAGCGTCCCCAGGCCCATGATGATGGCGTCAGCATGAGCGCGAAGAAGCTGCATGACCCACTTGTCCTCGGCAGACCGGGCAATGTCACCGCCGCTGGGATGCTTGCCGAGGAACGAAGCAACACCATCAATCGATTGAACGAAATTGGCGAAGGTCCATGGCCGGTCGGCGGGCGGCACGGGAAATCCAAGGTTGCCGTAAGGCGCGTAGGCATCATCGGGAAGCGCGGAGGGCTCGGCCTCATCAAACAGGATTTGCAACTTACGCATGCTCTCCGATGCTATCCCTGAATCGCTGAATACTCCACCGGTTCGCCCGCCGGCGCGGTTTTTTAATGCAGACCGCGGAGTTGCGCGTTGGAGCGCAGCTGGGTCAGAAAGGCCTTCTGCACCCGGCTCAGAAAGCGGCCTTTGAGCGTGGCCACGCCAATGGTGCGGGAAGCGCGCTCATCGGCAATGAGGACGAAGCTGCAATCGGGACGCTGTTCCAGGGCCATTTCCGGAACAATGGAAATTCCCAAACCGGCACCAACCATCCCCAGGATGCTGCTGAACTGTCCGCTCTCAAAGATGACCTGGGGGAGAATGCGGGCGCGTTTAAGTGGAGCTAAAAGTGTCAGGGATGCGCCCGGTCTAAACTGTCAGGCATCCTCCCGGCTGCACACCTAAGGTTTACTGAACAATAAACCTAAAACGCAAGCTGGAGGAGGCAGCAGTTTGTCTATTTCGCTGCCCCGCGGTAAATCTCCTTGACGTTGGACGCCGGGGCCATTTCGGTATTGAGCCAGCGATCAACAAGTTTCTGGAGACAAGCCTGGCCGCACAGGTGCTTGACACTGGAATCGTGGGCCATCATGTTCTCCCATGGGTAAATCTTGAGCATGGGACGCGGCGGGGCCTCGGCATGCGGGCTGAAATTTTCCGTCCAGGCAAGCCACCAGTGATCAACGCTGCCCTTTTGCTTGCTGCAGATATCGCAATTGAAAGTTTCAGTCCAGGTCATTGTTGTACTCCGACGGGCACGAATGGAAAGATAGCCCAGCCAGGGCGGCAAAGCAATCAAGGCAGATAAAAATGACCGCAATCCCGGACGCAGGTTTCCCGGGTCCTTTGCTTTTCAGGCCTGAAGAAAGGGGCCTCCAGGCCACCGACACACCAATGGTTTGTTCGCTTGATTTTCGCCTTCGGCCCGGATAAGATCCCAGGGTAAGGCGCCATGCCTGAACAGCGCCAAAACACAGCTCAGAGAACGTGAGTGCGATGCTCGAATTTCCAACTGCCAGCCGCGAAGATTGCCATCAGCAGGCCGAAATCCAGCCCGGAAGGAGCACGGAGAGGTATATGTCCAATGGAGATCAGCGCACAGGCCGCGTGAAAAAGTTTGTCGCGATTTTTCTTCTGTGGTCATTCATTCCGGTGCAGCTATTTGCGTGGGGCCCGAAGGGGCATGAGGTTGTGGCGGATGTAGCCGGCTCGCGCCTGACATGGCAGACAAGAAAGAACCTGGAGCTGCTGATTCCTGAACAGAGCCTGTCCTGGATTGCGAACTGGGCAGACGAGATCCGCAGGCAGCGCGACGAGAGCTACGACTGGCATTTCGTGGATATCCCGGAGGACGCGGACGGCTTCAACGACCGTCGGGACTGCTTCCGCCCGCAAGACCGGCACAAGAACGCGCGGACTGACCACCAGAATTGCGTGGTGGACCGCATCGAAATTTTCAAGAGGGTGCTGGCCGACGAGAACGCTCCACGCGAGCAGCGCGTGGAGGCGCTGAAGTGGCTGGTCCATTTCATTGCCGACCTGCACCAACCGCTGCATGCCATTGCGGAAGCGCACGGCGGCAATGACATCAAGCTCCCGGCGTTCGGCAGCCCGGAGTGCGATGATTATCCCTGCAACCTGCATTCGGTCTGGGACAGCGTCCTGCTGGAACACAGCGGGCTCAGCGAGAGACAGTACGTCAACCGGGTGGAGAGCCTGATCCAATCAGAGCAGTTGCAGCAGAAGGCAGGCGGCACTCCAGTGGACTGGGCAAACGAGTCTCACCTGATCGCGCGGACCATCGTGGAGCAGAGGCCGGACGCGATCGATGAGGCCTATTACAAGGCGAATATCCGCGTGGTGGATGAACGCCTGGGGCTGGCCGGCATCAGGCTGGCCAGGCTGCTGAATGATGCCCTGGGCAACATCCCGACTTCACGGATGAAAAAGGACTTGAGCACGCGGCGGAGCAAGAACACCGGCGCACGGCGACGGGCACCGGGCGACGAACACCGCACCGCGCACATCGTCCGCGGCGACCGGCCAAGCAACCGCATTCATTTATCATAGAGAAATAGGTTCAACCAGGGCCGCTCGCATTGCGCCTGGACGATGCCCGGCGAACGCGAACAACACTCCAGGGAATTCGAGCTGAAGGGCATGGCCGCGGTATTCATTGAAGCCACGCCGCCATCAGCACGCATTCCCGGGCAGGCCAAAGGCGACGGAACGGCATCAACGTCATAATTGCTTTCCAGGGTTGCAAATATTATGGGCTCAACTTCCCCACGGCACGATCTGAGTTCGCTCAGGATTGACGATCGCTCGCGCGGCAAGGGCGGAAAACGATGGGTCCTGATCCCTGTTTTCGTGCTGCTGTTGATCGTTATCGGCGGGGCAATACTTGCGCTGCGCGGGCAGAGACCTGTGGTGGAAGTGGCCGCGGCCCGTGGAACGGGTGACGCGCGCGCGGAGGCGCTGCTGAACGCCAGCGGCTATGTGACGCCGCGCCGGCGAAGCACGGTGGCAGCCAAGATCACCGGGCGGGTGGAAAAGATGTACGCGGAAGAAGGTCTCCAGGTAAAAGCAGGACAGGTCCTGGCCCTGCTGGACTGCTCGCAGGAGGATGCCGAGCTGGCTTCAGCCAGAACGGACCGCGACGCTACGGCGGCCGCGCTGGCTGACCTGCAAGTGCAGCTGGCCAACGCGGAACGCGAACTGAACCGCGCCCAGGGACTGCGCGCGGCCGGCGTCAACAGCCAGCAGGCGCTGGACACGGCGCAAACGGCGGCCGAGAGCCTGCGGTCCAAGATCGCCCTCACCAAAGAGCAGACGCGCGCCGGGGACGCCCGCATCAAGGTGGCGCAGGAAGATGTGGACAACTGCACGGTGCGCTCGCCCTTCGACGGCAAAGTGGTTTCCAAGGACGCGCAGCCGGGCGAGATCGTTTCTCCGATGTCGGCAGGCGGCGGTTTTACACGCACCGGCATCGCCACCGTGGTGGACATGAGTTCGCTGGAGATTGAAGTGGACGTGAACGAGTCCTACATTGCGCGGGTCACGCCAGGCCAGCCGGTGATCGCTACACTGGACGCGTATCCTGACTGGCAGATCCCGGCGAAAGTAAGGACGGTGATCCCAACCGCCGACCGCCAGAAGGCCACCGTCAAAGTAAGGGTGGCATTCGATAAGCTCGATCCGCGGATTCTTCCCGACATGGGCGTGAAGGTGGCGTTTCTGGACGGGCGGACACCGGGAGCCAAAGGCACGACCGAAGCGCGGGCAATCGTTCCCAGGACCGCGGTACGCAGAGAAAACGGGACGCCGGTGGTGTTCGTGGTCAACCAGCAAAAAGTGGAGCGGCGGGCCGTGAAACTGGGGGCGGAACACGGCAACGACGTGGATGTGATTGCCGGAATCACGGCGGGCGAAAACGTGGTGGTGCGCGGCGGGGACGGGCTGCGCGAAGGCCAGACCGTGGAAGTGAAGCAGTAGGAAGGCAGATGAAATGGTACGAGTAGACGGATCCGGGAACGGACAAAGCCTGATCAAAGTGCGCGGGCTGGACAAAAAGTACTATCGGGGCGGCGAAGAGATCCACGTGCTGCAAGGGCTGAATCTGGATGTGGATGAGGGTGATTTCGTGGCCTTCATGGGGCCCAGCGGCTCCGGCAAGACCACGCTGCTCAATCTGCTGGGCGGGCTGGACGTGCCTTCAGCGGGCAGCATCACTGTGGCGGGCGACGAGATCACGCACATGTCCCGCGGCGACCTGACGGCATGGCGCGCGCGCCACGTGGGCTTTGTCTTCCAGGTGTACAACCTGATCCCGGTGCTTACGGCGTTCCAGAACGTGGAGCTTCCGCTGCTTCTCACAAAGCTCTCCAGGGCGGAAAGGCGACGCCATGTGGAAACCGCGCTGGGCGTGGTGGGGCTCGAAGACAGAATGCATCATTTCCCCCGGCAGCTCTCCGGCGGACAGGAGCAGCGCGTCACCATCGCCAGGGCCATTGTTTCCGACCCCAGCTTTCTGCTGTGCGACGAACCCACAGGAGACCTGGACCGCAAGAGCGCCGACGAGATCATGATGCTGGTCCTTCGCCTGGTCAAAGAGTTCAAGAAGACGGTGCTGATGGTAACGCACGATCCGGTGGTGGCGGAGCGGGCTGATGTCACGCTGCACCTTGAAAAGGGCGTCCTGGTGGAGGCGAGCAGGCTTCAGGAGGCCATGCCGGGAGGCGGGCGATGAAATTCGGAACGCTGCTTTTCGCCAACCTGTTTCGCAAGAAAATCCGGCTGACGCTCACGCTGGGTTCGTTCTTTGTGGCGCTGTTTCTCTTTGGGATGCTGGCCGCGATCAAGGGCGCCTTCAACCAGGGCGTGGACGTGGCCGGCGTGGACCGCCTGGTGGTCATCAACCGCACCTCGCTGATCAACCCGCTCCCCATCTCCTACGCTGACCGGATCCTGCGCATCCAAGGCGTGAAGCTGGTGACGCACAGCAACTGGTTCGGCGGCATCTACCAGGACCAGAAGAATTTCTTCCCGCAGTTTGCAATCGATGTTGAGAACCACCGCAAGGTCTTCCCGGAATTCGTGGTTTCTGATGACCAGTGGCAGAAATTCGCCGGGGACCGGGAGGGAGCGATCGTAGGGGCGAACACGGCCAAGCGGTTCGGGTTCAAGGTGGGCGACCGCATTCCCATCCAGGGCACGATCCTGCCTGGAACATGGGAATTCAACATTGACGGAATCTACCACGGCAAGGACAGCAACCAGGACGAAACGCAGTTCTGGTTTCAGTATGACTATTTTAAAGAGCGTGTTTCCGGCAGTTACAAGGACATGGTCGGGTGGTACACGCTGCGGGTGGAAAACCCGGATGACTCGGCCCGAATCGCCAAGGCAATCGATACAGAGTTTACAAATTCGAGCTACGAAACCAAAACGGAGACCGAGAAGGCCTTTGCCACCGGATTTGCGAAGCAGTTGGGGAATATCGAACTGCTGATCCTGAGCATCGGCGCCGTGGTGTTTTTCACGCTTCTGCTGATCACCGGGAACACCATGGCGATTGCTGTGCGCGAGCGCACCTCCGAACTGGCCGTCCTGAAAGCAGTTGGTTACTCAGACCGCGCAGTGCTGCTCTTTGTCATGGCGGAATCACTTCTGATCTCAACGCTTGGAGGCGGCGCGGGCATTGCCACCTCCAAGATCCTGACCACGTTCTGGAACCCCGTCCCCAACGTGCTGCCGTATTTCAAGGTCCCTTCGCAGAGCATGCTGCTGGGTTTTGCCCTGGCCCTGGCTGTGGGGGTTGCGAGCGGCATTCTTCCGGC
>DATIWA010000739.1:0-14480 GCA_035465515.1 Candidatus Limnocylindrales bacterium
CTTCTGTCTGGTTCAACGACCAGATCATGAACAGCGGCCGCCCCATGACGTTTGCCTTGGGAACGAAACCCCAGTACCGGCTGTCGTAACTCAGGTCGCGATTATCGCCCATTGCGAAGTAACTGTCTTTAGGAACCACCAGGTCCCGTCCTTGAATATGGTTTGGCAGGTCCATGGACCATTCGGGAGTGGCCCTGCCGAACGGACTGGCGGCCGGGAAATTGTCGCGGAACGGGTCCGGCGCGTGATACGCGCTCTGGTAGTCGTAGTAAACGTACGGCTCGTTTTGTTCCACTCCGTTCAGAAAGACCTTGCCGTCGCGCAGGTGTATGCGATCTCCCGGCACCGCGATGATGCGCTTGACCAGGTACAAGCCCGGCTCCGCGGGGGAAACGAATACCGCAATGTCGCCCCGCCGCAGGTCACGATACGGCAGCAACGGGCCGGGGAAGCCGCCTTTGCCGGTCGGGGTAAGCCGGTCCACAAACACGTGGTCGCCTACCATCAGGGTTTTTTCCATGGAACCCGAGGGAATCTCAAAGTGCTGGATGATGAAGGTGATGATAAAAAGTCCCGAAATAAACACCGCCGCAAAGCCGGCAATGGATTCAGACAGAGTTTCCTTCTCCCTCTGCTCCTCTTTTTTCGCGGTCTCCTCGACCAGGACGTCTTTTCCTGTTTCGGTTGGCATCAGCGGACCATGTGGAACATGCGGTTCCAGCGCGTGTCTCCAAAGAAATGAAAGAGAATATGGAAAAGAAAGGCGATTCTGTCAGTCAGAGAATCGCGTTCATACTGGTCGCGCGGCGTTTCAAACGACCAATAAATGAACAAGGGCCTGCCGATGATGTTTTCCTGCGGAATGAAGCCCCAGTAGCGGCTGTCCAGGCTTTCCGCGCGATTGTCGCCCATGCCGAAGTAGTTGCCGGGCGGAATCACCAGATCTTCCCCCTGCTTGTTGGCCTGCACCAGCATCGGCCATTCCGGCACAATCTGCTGAACTCCGTACGGGGAGACGGAGGGAAAATCATCGCGGTAGGGGAAATAACCGCCGCGATCGGGGTTCAAATACGGCTCATTCTGCTCAACGCCATTCACATAGAGCCTGCCTTCCCGCAGATGGATGCGGTCCCCCGGAGTCCCTACAATCCTTTTGACCACGTACATTCCGGGTTGCGCCGGGTGGAGAAACACGATCACCTCTCCCCGGTGGACTTTCCGGTACGGCATCAGCGGGCCCATGTACGCGGCCCGGGGGGCCGGAGTCAGGCGGTCAACGAATACGTGGTCGCCTATGAGAAGCGTGTTTTCCATGGAGCCGGAGGGAATTTCAAAAGCCTGCACCACGAAGGTGATGATGAACAGCCCGGCTATGAAAACCGAGGCTATGCTGGCAATGGACTCGGAAGGCGTTTCTTTCTGACGTTCCCGTTCTTTTGATGCCTTTGCTTTTGCGTGCAATGGGCTCATTCCTGATCAGAGTTTTGTATCAACGCACACGGCGGAAAATGCGGTCCCAACGGGCCAGTTGAAGGAAATGGGCCGGCATTTGTCCCGAATGAAAGAGTTTATCATCCAGGCCGCCGCCTTCAGTCTGCTTTCCTCCTCTTACCGAGAGGTAGATTACCAGGGGACGGCCCACGATACTGCTCCGTGGGACGAACCCCCAATAGCGGCTGTCCAGGCTCTGGTCACGATTATCGCCCATCACGAAGTACTGCGCCCGCGGTACAACAAGGTCGCCGTGGTCCAGATAGCGGTTGACTTCCGATTTCCAGTGCCGGTTCACGTCTGTCGTGAAACCCTGCTGGGCGGGGAAGTTGTCGCGGTAAAAGTCAGGTTTCGGGACCGAGTGGATTACGTAGCTCTCCTGCAGCGGCTCGCCATTTACATAAACGGCCTTGTCCTGCAGATGGATATGGTCGCCGGGGAGCCCGATCACCCGTTTCACAAAATACTGCCTGGGGTCTACGGGGTAGCGGAAGACGATAATATCTCCACGCCGAATGGGACGATAGGGAAGCAACTCGTGCCAGAAACCGCCGTTGGCGAAGTGCAGTTTGTCGGCCAGCAGAAAATCACCGATGAGCAGGGTGTTTTCCATGGATTCGGAAGGGACGCGAAAGGCCTGCACCACAAATGTGATCATAAAAACCACAATCACCAGGACCGAAAGCAGAAACTGGATGCCTTCGGGACCGCGAGTGCTCGCTTTGGGTGCATCTGTCGTCGCGGAAACAGGCTTTGCGGGGCCGGCCAGGGCAGTGTGTGCGCCGTTCGTGTCGGGCGTTTCGCATTCTGGCCGGCGTAGTTCGTCTGTCATAGAGGTTCCGCAATCTGTGCACGCAAGTGGTCCAGCGCCTGCTTCGCGGCCAGTTGCTCGGCCTTCTTTTTGGTGGCGCCTTCGGCGCGGGCGATATATTCAGGTTTGCTCTGTCCCTGCGGATAGATCCGGGCCTCCACGGTAAATGTCTTGCGATGGTCGGGCCCTTCTTCTTTTACGGTTGCGTAGACAGGCTGCAGCCGTCCGCTCGACTGGAGAAATTCCTGGAGGGCTGATTTGTAGTCGGCCAGACTGAACTCGTTTTCCGACTCAGTCCTCACCCGCTCCAGTTCGGGGGCGAGAATCTCGCGAATAATGAAGTCGCGCGCCGTCTCCATTCCGCCGTCAAGGTACATGGCGGCGATCACTGCCTCCAGCGCGTCGGAGAGAATGGTGGATTTGCCGCGCCCGCCGCTGCGTTCTTCGCCACGGCCCAGCAGAAGATATTGGCCGAGATCGAGACGTGCGGCCACGCCTACCAGATGCCCCGCGCTTACCAGGTGGGCCTTGAGCTTGGAAAGCTGGCCTTCGTGGAAGGAAGGGAACCGTTCAAACAAAAGCTGGCTGGTGACCAGCCCCAGGACCGCGTCTCCCAGGAATTCATACTGTTCATTGTCCTGCTTTTCGTCCGCGCCCCCGGTCTTGGATTCTTCATGGGCATGCGAGCTGTGGGTCAGCGCCCGCTCCAGCAGTTCGGGGCGGCTGAATTCATGGCCCAGGGCAGCTTGCAGGGTTGTAAAATCCGGATTCATATCAACTTTTAACGTGGAGGCATATCCATCCCGGTTGCTCCTCGGGAGCCCCGCTGCCCGGCAAGACCGGCCAGACGGTCGTGTTCGATTTCCGCCAGCTTCTGCAATTCAGGATTGGCGCTTGCCAGTTGCAGCGCCTGTTCCACCGAGTTAAGCGCCGCCGCGTATTTCTTGCGATGGTCCTGTGCCAGCGCCAGGTGATACCAGATGTACGGGTCCGGCGCTATTTTCGTCAGCACAGCGGCCATGCTCAGGTCCTTTTCCGCTCCCGCGTCGTCCCCGGTTTTCAGCCTCATGATCCCCAGCGCGGAATAGGCCATGGATTGCAAAGTGGTGCGGTAAACAGCCGCCTGCTCCGGTGATGCCGTTGCCGGAGGAACAAACCCGGTGCCTACTGTTTCGATGGCGTGGTGCGCCGTCTTGTTGATCTCTTCGATTTTCCGGGTGCGGTCGCTGTCGCCCGGCGCAAGCTCGTCAGCCAGAACGGTGGCCGTGAGCACCAGCGCCACGCAGTGGTCCGGATTAAGGGAAAGAACTTTCTCCGCCATCGCCAGCATTCGCGCCGCGTTGTTTTCAGCCTGGTAGACGTGCATCGCCCTGGAGTAGAGGTACACCCGCAGGGCGCTGTCAGGGTAGACGGCCGCAAAGTCATCTGCCACCTGTTCCGCCACGGCGCCGCCGCGGTTCGTCGCGTACGCCAGATTGAACGCGTCGCGCTCCTGTTCGGTTTTTGCGATCGGACGCAGCACCGTCTCCTCTTTAATCGCGGCCGCGCTGCCGCCTGTTCGGGAGGTCTGTCCGAAACCGGGAACTTGAGCGCACGCGAAGAGGACGGCGATCATCAGGAATTTAGTCATTCGTACGGCAACCCTTACCAGACGGGGTGAGACTCACCGGGAGGTATGAAGTTTTTCTTTTCCTACTCAAGATACTGCATTTACCGGGGCGGCTGCGAGTTATTTCCGGGCCCCGCCTCGCCGCCGGTCAGCTTCAGCAGGCGGTCACGCTCTCCCGTAGCCAGGCGCGCAAGGTCGGGGTTCGCGCTGGTGTGCCGCAAGGCCTCAGTCACTGACGCCAGCGCCTCCTGATACTTGTTCTGGTGGTCCTGGGCCAGCGCCAGGTGATACCACACATAGGCGTCAGGCTGCGCTTTGCCCAGCTCCGCCGCGGTCTTGAGCTCCTGTTCTGCCCCCGCGTCGTCCTTCATTTTGAGGTTCGTAATGCCCAGAGCGGAATGCGCCATGGACTTCAGCGTGTTCTTGTAAGTCGCAATCTGTTCAGGCGTGGCATTGGGCGGGAGCATGGAATCAACCGTCTGCAGGGCCCGCGATGCGTCCTTCCTGATTTGCTCGACTTTTTGCTCGCGGTCCTGATCGGAGTCGTTCAAGTTGTCTGAGAGGACTGTCGCGGCGAGCACCAGCGCGACCGTATCGTCCGGATCAAGCGAGAGTACTTTTTGGGCCATGGCCAGCATCTTGCCGGGATTGTTTTCCGCCTGGTACTCATGCGCCGCCTTGGAATAAAGGATGGAGCGCAGCTCGCTTTCCGGATGATGCGCGGCAAAGTCATCGGCTGCTTTCTCACTGGCCGCCCCGCCGGTGATCGCGTAGGCCGTGTTGTAGTCGTTGAATTCTTTTTGCGACTTGGCTTGAGGTGGACGCCGGGGTGTGGTCGTGGCCTGGGCGCCGCCCACCGCGGGTTTCTGTTGAGGCGAGGCAAAGGCGGTACCGCAGGCAATGATCAGGAGCAAACTGGGAAACAGGATCTTCATCTTAATTTTTCGGTCGCGGGGCCGCAGCAGGTTGGTAGGGAGCGGCCAGTCCTTTCTCCGCGGCGGCCTTCGTGTCGGCGGCGGGATCGCCTGCCGCAAGGGCCGCGCGGTAGTGTTCCATGGCGGCATCGCGCTTCTGCTGAATGTCGAGAATTCTGCCCAGATAGATGTGGCTCCAGGCCAGCGTGCGCGGATCGCGCGCCGCCTGGACCGCCTGTTCGAAATCCACGCTGGCTTCTTCCATGTTGCCGGAGAGAGTGGCGATCCTGGCCAGCAGGAAAGCGGCCCGTCCCGGCTCGTCGCCGCCATTGTTGTGCTGCAACACCCTGAGCGCGATTTTCTGCGCCTGCTCCTTGTCGCCCTCGGCCAGCTTCTGCTCAGCCTGGTTCAACAAATCCGCTTCGGAGACCGCCCTGGCGGGGCTGATTACCTCCGGCGTGGCTTGAGCGGCAAACACCACCTCGCGCGCCTTCTTTCGTTCGCGGTCAACGTCTATGTTGCGGAGCAGTTCGTAGTACGTGTTCTTCATCCCGCTGGAACTCTTTTCGAATTGTCCGAGCGCGTCATAAAAATAGCGCGTGAGGACAAAACCCTCTTCCACCGACCGCTGCACGTAGGCTTCACGCCCGCGCTCGTTGGTTTTGGAAATGGAAATGCGCGTCTCAATGGCCCGGATCAGGCACTCATTCACCAGCAGGGCGATGTCGTCCTTGAAGGAGCGCTGCAGGGGGGCCCCCCGGATTTCCAGCAGGATCGGCTCAATCCGTTTCAAGCTGGTTCCATGTGCCTGGGCCAGCGGATCAAGCACGAAATGCAGATAGGTATGGCGGATCTCCTCAAAGCGGATCTTCCCCTCTTGATTGGGTGAGATCACCACGTAATAATTCGAGCCGTAATTCCGCGAGTCCACTTTCCCGGGGTTCAGCAGCGGCTCCAGATAAACGGCGAAGCGCTGCCCGGGATAGTTGGTGAAAGGCAATCTGAGATATAAATCCGTCCCCATGATCACGTTGGATACAGGATCGTGCAGTTGCCGGACCAGCGCTTCGTAGTCCGGCTCATGCTTGAGCCAGAGAGCGTGGATGTCCGCCGCCTGATAAAACTTCTGCAATAAGGGGAGGATGCCAAGCACGTGCGCGGCGTCCGGAGGCAGGTCCGCCTCCGGCAGTTTGGTAACGAAACCGGGAGGGGGCGTGACCTCGAGAATAAGAGAGACGTATTCCGTCAGGTCGCCGGCCGGCCGCCCGTTCTGATGGTCTTTCCAGAACCCGCACACGGCGTCGCGCGCGGATCGAGCGTCCGGCGAGCGCTGCATGATCGCCTGGACTTCCGTTCGCAGCGTCTGGCGCAGTGGCATGGAATCTTCAAGACCGGCGTCATAGCCGCAGCTGTTGAGCGCCGTGCCCAGGGTGAAGAACCCCTCGCTGATTTCAAGTTGGGCCCGGGTGGCCTGAGCAAAGCCGAAGGCGGAAGCCGCCAGGATGAGCAAACCCGTGAGTAACGATGAGAATTTCGGCTTCAGATCCCCTCCAGAATGTGCGGGAAATTAGAGTTTAGGCCAGAAAAACGAAGAGGGTCAAACCCGTTTGCGGCTTGACCCCTCGATGAAACATCACAAATTCAGTTTCTATCCTCTGACGTTCACGTAAGAGAAAGACATAATGGCTTTTCCTGGAACAGGCTTTCCGAACGACTGGGCGGGAGCGAAGATCGTGAACAGCAGGGCCCGGTTCAATTCCATCCTTATTTGCTCGTTGTCCTGGCCGGAAATGATTCGGTAGGCCTCCACGCGTCCATCCACCCCGATATAGGTTTCAATGACCACCGGGGAATCCAGGTTGAGCTGGCTGTCGGCGTCTGACATTTCGAGGCGCGGAGGAATATAGAGCATGGTGGGAACGTCTGCATCCGCGCTGACCGGGGCAGGGATCACGAAGAAGCCGATAAGGGCCGCAAAGAAGATGACCGCCGTAAGGATCCCCGCGGTCGCGGGAAACATGAATGCGTTCAATGAGTTTTCCACGCGGACAGCAAGTCCGCGCAGCGCCGTTTTCCAGTTCCTGGAACGCTCGCTTGCCACAGCGATTTTGATCTTCAGCGCGAGATCAGGCGGCGCCTGCCTGCGTCCCAATTGCTCCAAAACAGTTCGCGTATTTTCCAGCATCGCGTACTCGGATTTGCATCCAGCGCATTGGTGCAGGTGTCCGGAGATTTCGTGCATTTCCGTGCCGCTGACAGCGCCATCCAGGTACGAGGAGAACAGGGGCCGTGCCTCTGTGCATCTCATGACTGTGCCTCCACTTCCGCTTGACCCGGCAAGCCGCCCGCCATGCTTACGCCGCGGACAGGCTTGCTTTCCCCCACACCAGAACTCATTTCACGGACAAACGGCTCAAGACGTTTCTTCAAGGCGTCCCGTCCCCGGATGAGCCGGGATTTCACGGTGCCAAGAGAAACCTGCAGGACCTCCGCGATCTCTTCATAAGCCAGTCCCTCGATGTCCCGCAGCACCACGGTGGTGCGGTAGGGCTCGGAGACCTGTTTAAGCTCGTATTCAACCCGGGCGCGGACCTCCTGATGAGCAAAGATTTCCAGCGGAGATTCGCCATGGTCCACCAGGGTGTCGCACAGCCCGAAGGAATTGCCGTTTTCGTCCACCCGCGCCTCCATGGAGGTCTCTTTGCTTTTGTGCCGGAACCACCAACGCCTCTGGTTGGAGGCTTCATGGATGGCAATCCGGTACAGCCAGGTCTTCAGGCTGCATTCGCCGTTGAAACGCTTCATTCCGCGAAAGACCTTCAGGAAGACTTCCTGAGTGGTATCGGCTGCATCCGAGGGGTCGGTCAGGATGCGATAAACAAGGCTGTAAATGGGCTGGTGGTAATGCGAAATCAGCCAGTTGTATGCTTCCTCGGAACCGGCTTTCAATTCCGCGACAATAGAAGCCTCTTCCGCTCTTACGGCTATGGCGCTGGCTAAGTTACCCACTGCTGCTGCTGCTCCCGCCATTCTTCTCATGGCGTCACCCCAACGTTATCAAGAATATGGAGCTGCGACAACCTTTTCCCCGGTAACCACCGTAACAAACGAATCAACAGGCGGTCCTGCTTTATATAGACCCCGGAGAGCGGTCGTAAGTTCCGGATTCTAAGGCGAAATTCCAGCTATTGAGGCTTGGGAGAAGGGCTGGGAGAGGCTTTTGGAGAAGCTTTATGGGATGGGTGAGCGGCCTTCTTTTTCACGGGCTTAGCGGGCTTTCCCGAAGGTGCGTCGTCCACGATGATCCGTCTGACTCCGTTGGGAAGGACCACCACGCGGTTATGGCCGTTGCCGACCACCGGAGGAGGGACGGGTTCCTCTGGTGGTGGTGGCGGCGTCCGCTTGCGACTCTCCAGAGCGCTGGCGGCCTGTTCTATATAGTTGGAAAGGTTTTGCCGGGACGAATCAAGGGCTGCTGCATCGTTCGCCAGCGGCTCGTATTCCTCGCGCTTTCCCAGCACGCCCGCTGCGTCGGTGAGCGACGTCAGGTACTCATACACAATCGTCAGGTTGTGGTAAAGCTTGAAGGTGCTGGACATGCTGCCCCGGCTGTTCTGAACGTCTGCGATCAACCCGGGCATGGCGTGGGTTATGTTGCGCTGCAGGGAATCAGCCATCTTCTGCAACTGGGCTTTCTGGTCACCGTCAGTCTTCCATTTCTCAATGCGCAGTTTACCCAGGTCCCCGTTCGTGGCAATGACCGCTTTCTGAAGCTGCTCAAGGATCAGGTTCAGGTCCGGTTTTACCTGTTGCGCGTTCGGAGGGCCCTGCGTGGCTTGCGGCGGGGACTGCGCCATTATCCCGAGGGCAGCCAGCACCAGAAACGTCGTGAGCGTAAGGGTCTTTGCCATTCGTGCTCCTGTTGTAGGTAGATGAGAGTAGCTGGCGCGCAGGTTACTTGCGGGCCTGCGTTTTAACCATAACCGGGGAAAAGGGATGCCTGCCGCCAGAACACCCACTTTAATAGGATACACAAAAGCGCGATGCTCTTTGCTGGAGCTGACGCATATTCGTCCAACCACGCCGGCAGGCATTGGCTTCTAAATGGAGGACCGCGCTTTCTATCCCTGAGCCTTCCCTTTCTGGAGGACAGCATGGTCCGGTTTCTGCTCCTCATTATTATTCTGTTTTCAATGGCGGCTTTTCTGTCCGGCCAGGGCCCACGGCATGAACGCCCGCGCGCCAGAGCAGGACCTGACGCGGCCCGGGAATCGCCTCCGGTGCACTTTGATTTGTGGGAGAAGCAGCAGGACCTTCGCCGCCGCGCCGGCAGGCCACGGCAATATTTTGTGCCTCCGATTCAGAAGCTGATTAAGCCCGCGGAGCTCAGATACTATTCGGACACCTACAAGAAAGTCGATGATGTTTTTTACCGCCGCACAGACGCCGGCGAGGTGCGGGTCATGGTCGCATACGCAGCGGATGGATCGGAGTCGCACCTGAATCCCCAGATCCGCGTGGAAAAGGTCCATTTCTTCTTCGATAAAGACGTGAACCTGCGGACGGCGCTGGCCGCAATCGACGAGCTAAGGGCGCTCTGCTCGGGAGGATGCATCCTGAACGGCTTTTCAAGCAGCGTGGTGGTGCAGCCGGCCGCGCCCAGCGACGCCCAGATGCTATTGGCAAAAAAGATGAGGCCCCACTGGAGGGGACAGGACATGAGCGATGCCACCCCGGGCGCCGAGGTCTTCTATCAGGACAGCCCTTATCCCGTGGATTTCGAGCATAGCCCGGTGGACCGCATTGACCTCACTCTGGTCAGCAATGCCGGGAAAGAGAGATACACGTTGGAAATCATCAACAAGCAGCCCACGGTGCTGGATGTCTGGAATCCGCACAGGCACGAGCGCTCCCGGGCGGGGATAAAACGGGAGCGGGGAGACGGTCAGTAGTTGTTCGTGTACTGAATTCTGGGCTTCTTTTTCGCCTGCTTTTTCGCCGGCTCGGTGTCATCAATAATGATCTTCCGGGCTCCATTGCTTCCCGGAACAATATAGGAACTTGGATAGCTCGACTGCGAGCCCGGCTCCAGGGCTGCGGCCCTCTGCTGGATGTAGGCCGAAAGGGTGCGGCGAATGCGCATCAGGTTGGAGTAGTCGTCCGTCAGCGGAAGGTATTCGTCCTTCTTGCCGACTTGCTGGGCAGTTTCCACCAGCGAATCCAATGTCTCGCAAACCAGGCTGACGTCTTCGAAGACCTTGAATGTCGTAGCGATGGTCCCGTGGGAATTCAGGGTGTCGCGGATCAGCTCAGGGAGAGCGCTTCTCAGGTTGCGCTGTAGAGAGCCTGCGGCCTGTTCGGCGCGCTGCTTGTGCGAACCGCTGACCGTAAACCCCGATTTCCAGCCGCCTTTCCACGTTCCGATCCGCAGGTGTCCGATGTCGCTGTTGGTGGAGGCTGCGGTTCGTTCCAGATCGAGCAAGGTTGACTCCAGATCAACCCGCCCTGTGGCGCGCGTTTGCGCCGCCGCGCTGAGGCCCAGGCACAAAATGAGGATGGCTCCCAGGGTACTTTTCATGGCGAAACTCCTGTGGCTGCTGGATAAAGCATAGCTTTAATGCATGCGGAGCAAGTCATTACGGGCGTACAGGGTCGCGGCCGGTTGCGGTGCTGTACCTACGGGTTCGGCGCCGCCGGCCGGGCGTTATACTTCAGCAGGCTGTGCTTTCTGCCGGACTCTGAAGGCTGTAGGGGAGAGATATGACGGAACATGTTCTAACGGCGGTTGAAAACCGGGTAATGACGATCAGCATGAACCGGCCGGAGAAGAAAAACGCTTTAACCGGGGCGATGTATGACGCCATGGGCAGTGCGATCAGGCAGGCCGAGAATGATGTTTCGGTCCGGGCCATCCTGCTCAGGGGGACCGCCGACTGCTTTACCGCCGGCAATGATCTGGTGGATTTCGCCAACGCAAAGCCGGGCGAGCCGAGTAAGGCGATTGAGTTCCTGAAGACCCTGTCCGCCGCGCGCAAGCCGTTGGTTGCCGCGGTGGCCGGAGTGGCCGTGGGCATCGGGACCACCATGCTGCTGCATTGCGACATTGTGTATGCCGCACCCAGCGCCCGCTTCCAAATGCCTTTTGTGAATCTGGGTTTGTGCCCTGAGGCCGGTTCCAGCCTTATCCTTCCCATGCTGGTGGGACACCACCGCGCCGCCGAATTGCTGATGTTTGGCGAGCCTTTTGATGCGAGCGCCGCGCGTGAATATGGGATTGTGAATCAGATCTTTGCCGATGGAGAATTGCTGTCGGCCGCCGGCGCCAGGGCGCAACAGCTGGCTGAAAAGCCGCCCGGCTCGCTGTGCGCAACCAAGCATCTGTTGAAGTCCGGCGCTAGCGCGGCGATTGGGGAAGCGATGATGCGTGAGACAAAAGAATTCGCCGCCCGGTTGCAGGGCCCTGAAGCCAAAGAGGCGATGGCTGCCTTTATCGAGCGCCGTAAACCGGATTTTTCCCGATTCTGATCGCTCCTGGATCAGATGATGGAGAAACGGGCGCGGCGATGGCTTCTTCCATTTCAACGCCCGGAGCTTCGGCGAGCATTGGATTACTCTGCGGATTACCGAAACCCCGGAGCGCAGCCCGGTACTGATTTAGTGCATACGAGCTTCCGCCGTGATATAAGCGAGCACGAATGAGTACCCTTCCGATCAACAGCTTAAGGCGCCACCACGCCGGAATGCCGCACCGCCAGCCAGAAAACGATTGAACCAACAAACAAGACAGCCGATGCCAAGGCGATTACAATCGCGATTCCGACCACGACCGCGGGATGGAAGTCTTCCCGTGTTTGCTGGATAGTTTCCACACCAGTCTCGGGGACGAGCGACAATGCCGCTGGTTTTTGTGCTACGGGTGCTTTTTCAACAGATACCGCTGCCGTACTCATAGGCCCTCCGAAAAACGAGATTAGCCAGAACGTTCACAGAGGGGCTGTGATGGCCGTCACAGGGAGGTGTGACGCAAGATTGATGGCTGTGGCAACGCGCGGGCTTGCGGAGAGGAAGCTGTTTTCCTTTACCGGGGTCGCGGACAAGCAGGCCGAAAACCATCCAGGCCGGTCCCTGGACCGGCCTGGATGCTGATCTCGATGCATTGCGGTCAGCAGTGCACGATGTTTGGACTGCTGATGCCCCTGGTTGCGTTCCGCGTATCAATCACCAGGCTGGAATTGTCAACGATCCACTGATAGTCGTAGCTGGAGTGGTCGGTGATAATGATGGCGGCATCGTATTGCGCCAGGTCTTCGAGCGGCGTGTTGGCCATTTCCAGGTTGTACTTGCGGCCGCGTCCCACATAGTCGAAAAACGGATCGTTGTAGCTTACGCTGGCGCCTTCCTTTTGCAGCAGCTCGATGACCGTCAGGGCCGGCGACTCGCGCAGGTCATCAATGTCCTTCTTGTAGGCCACGCCCAAAATCAGGATCTTCGCCCCGTTGAGGCTTTTGCGCTGCCTGTTCAGCGCTTCCATGGTGGAAGCAACAACGTGGTACGGCATGCCCATGTTGATTTCGCCGGCCAATTCAATGAAACGCGTGCGGAAATCATATTCTTTGGCTTTCCAGGACAAGTAGAAGGGATCAATGGGAATGCAGTGCCCGCCCAGACCGGGGCCGGGATAGAAAGGATGAAAACCGAAGGGCTTGGTGGCGGCCGCGCCGATTACTTCCCAGATGTCAATTCCCATTCGAATGCACAGCAGTTTCAGTTCATTCACCAGCGCAATGTTCACGCAGCGATAGATGTTTTCCAGCAGCTTGGTCATTTCCGCCGCCGCCGGAGTGGAAACGGGCACCGTGCGGTGGAAGATGGTGCCGTAAAGCTTGCGGCAAAGCTCCGTGGCGGCGGCATTCAATCCGCCTACAACTTTCGGGATGTCGCGGCGCGCCACCGTGTCATTGCCCGGGTCTTCCCGCTCCGGCGAGAAGGCGACAAAGAAAGTCTTGGCTGAATCCTTCTCTCCGCGCGCGGCTTTGAGGCCCAGCGGGTTTTTCTCCAGGATTGGCACCAGCAGCTCTTCCGTGGTGCCGGGATAGGTCGTGCTTTCAAGCACAACAAGCTGTCCCGCACGGAGATGGGGGGCGATGGACTCGCCGGTTTTGACGATGAAACTCAGGTCCGGTTCGTGGTGATCGTCGAGCGGGGTGGGCACCGCGATAATCACCGCATCCATTTGCGAGATCTGCGAATAGTCGCTGGTGGGAGTGAATCCACTGGCCTGCGCCGCCTGGATCTCCGTTCCCGGAATCCTCACAATATAAGAGCCGCCTTCAGAGAGCGTCTTGACCTTCTTCTCATCTATGTCAAAACCCGTAATCCTGAACTTCTGCTCGCTGAAAAGCAGAACCAGCGGAAGCCCCACATATCCGAGACCGATGACGCCAATACGGGCTGTACGCTTTTCCAGCTTGGTGGAAAGAGATTCAAAGTGCGCTGTTGAAACGGAATCCAGGGTCTTCATAACGTCTTTGTCCATCGCATTTCAGGTGCCAACCGCGGGAAACGATAGTTTCATCCCAGGCAGAAACAAATCCCTTGCTTACTTGCGGATACCGGGATTTGTTACTTGCATTCAAGACCGCTCTGGCGGTTGTACTATGAATATTGTTGCATACTTTTGTGCAATGTTGACGGTACTGTGGAAGGGACCCTTGCCGCGGCGGCCACGCATCGCCTCACTTGCTTGCGCCGAAGAGCAAAAAGATGGTATGTCAAGAGCATGTCTCCGGCAGAAGCCGCTGCTGCGATGAATGAAAACTAAACTGCTTTTTGGGCTGTTCAGCCTGCTGATTTTCGCGATCTTCCTTTCTCTTGCCGGATGGCTGCTGGTAAGAGACCATCCGGAAAAATCAGATGTCATTGTTGTTCTGGACGGGGACAGCATGGATGAGCGCTTTCAGCGCGGCATGGAACTGCTCCGCGCCGGCTATGCCCGGCACCTGTTCCTGGACGCCTCCAACGCGTCAAGCTATTACGGTCATACTCCATACGAATACGCTACCGTCTTTGTAATGGAAGCTGCCCGGGACCAGGCCGGCAAGGTCAGCGTATGTCCTTACGCCGAGGATTCCACCATTACTGAAACCGCCTATATCGCCAAATGCCTGGAGCCCCTGAAACCGCAGCGCGTTCTGCTGGTGACGAGCGATTATCACACCGGACGCGCCCTTTCCATATTCCGCAAGAAACTCCCGCAATACAGTTGGTCCGTTGCGGCCGCGCACGACTCGCGGCTCTTTGGAACGCGCTGGTGGCAGCACCGTGAGTGGGCGAAGAAGACTTTCGAAGAATGGCTGAAAGTGCTCTGGTGGAATGGGGTGGATCGCTGGCGCTGATTTCCTGCGCGTCGCGCTCCCGATTCGGGCCTTCGCGTCCGGCTCGCGCCCCGCTGAAAAGCGCCGCGCTGCCCCCTTTATAAGGTAGCCTCTTAATGTCCGACCGGTCCGCCCAGGCGCACTGGACTCATGGGAAGCAGTCTTGCCCTGTGTGAAAATGTTTTCTCTTTCTGGTCTCGGCGGCTGCGCAGAATAATCCGGCTCGCGGCCGCGGATCACCTTTCTTGATTTTCTGTTAGTCCCTTTTATTCAGCTACTTA
>DATIWA010000740.1:0-3971 GCA_035465515.1 Candidatus Limnocylindrales bacterium
CAGCACGGGTTTTTTCTCCAGGGCGGCCGCGCCCACAAGTCCGCGCCCCAGCGGGATATCGTGCTTCAACTGAATGTTTTCCTTGAAGCGCACGGAGAACCGGTGCACCAGCTTCTGTTTGCTGTCATCCAGCAGAAGGATGGAGAACATCTGATAATCAATCAGCTTGAGCAGCAGATCGCCCACGCGCTTGAGGAGTTGGTCGAGATTCAGGATCGAGGTGAGCTCACGGCTGATCTCGTTGAGCAGCCCCAGGGTGTTCGCCTGGCGGACGATGCGGCTGTACAGGCGCGCGTTTTCAATGCTCACGGCAATGCGCGACCCGATGACCGTCAGCAAGCGGGCGTGTTCCGCCTTGAAGTAGGCGGGCTCGCGGGCCTCAAGATCAAGCACGCCGATGACTTTGTTCTTGGTGATGAGAGGCACGGCCAGCTCAGAACGCACGCGGGGAACAGCTTCAATGTATTGCGTTTCCTTGCTGACGTCGTCCACCAGGATGGCGTGGCGCTCCTGCACGGCGCGTCCGGTGACGCCTTCACCCACTTTCACCCGGATGCGCTCGGCAACTTCAGGCAGATGGCCGATCTGGAAGCGGAAGCGCAGCTCCTGGTGGCGCTCATTGAGCAGCAGGATGGAGAAAATCTCATAGTCAATGACCCGCTTCACCACCTCGGCCACGCGTTGAAGAATCGTGTCCAGGTCCAGCGTGGTGTTGAGCACGTCAGCGACTTCGATCAGTAAAGACTCGACGTCCACGCGTTCTGGATAAGCTGAAGTCACCATAGAATCCACGCTTCATGATAACAGTTCAACGAAGGGCGCCTGCCTGTGGGAAACCCGACGCGGGAAAGCCCCGGCAGCAGCAAGCGCCGCTACCCGGAGTGCGCGCCGGGGCCCCCAGGACTGCGGCTGGTTAGTGAAAGCGGAAGATCACTCCGGCGGAAAAGCGAAGGTCTTTTTGCGTGTTGTTGAAGATTTTGGCGCCGTGGTAGTCAAGCTGCACAAAGCGCACGGCGAAGTCGCGATTGATGTCGTAGTCCGCTCCGCCGCCCAGGACCCAGCCGGCAGAGGTGTCGGACGCGCCGAAGTCGCTGCCGAAATGCGCAATGCCCAGCATGCCGTGCACGAAGAGGTTGAGGCTGTCGATGTGATCGGAAAGCTGCGGCCCGAAGAGCACATTGAACTCATGCGCGTGGTTTGGACCGTTGGAACGGTAATTGCCGCTGAAATCCGCCTTCAACCCGAACCACTCATTCATGTTGCCCATGAGGGAAGCTTCAAAGCCGCTGGCCTTGGAAAGCGTGTCTCCATCAAGCAGTGAGTAGCCGATATAAACTTCTCCGGGGCTGTTGTTGCGGCCCCTGCCTTGCGCCCAGCCGCTGGCGCAAAACGCCAGGACCAGGACTGCCATTCCGAACTTACGCATTCTGTCTCGTTCCTCCTGAAGGTTTCCCGGCCAGGAATGAATCATTGTTAAAAATGAATCAGGTGCTTCTATTTTGACGCATCGAACGCCATGCAAGGGGCGCCATGAGAGTCGAACAGCGGTTACCAAGGTGGTGCGGCCAGCCGGACACGCAGGTTTTCTATGGTGCGTTGAATTCCGGCGCGCCCAGCTCATGCATGATGGCCACTCCGGAACTGGTGCCGATGCGGCTGGCGCCTGCGTCCAGCATCTGCTGGACGGAAGCCGCGGTGCGAATGCCGCCGGAAGCTTTTACGCCGGCCTGGTCGCCGACCACTCCGCGCATCAGCGTGACGTCATCCGGCGTTGCGCCGCCGAGAAACCCCGTCGCGGTCTTAACGAAGTCGGCCCGCGCGGCCAGACTGATCTGGCAGGCGAGAAGCTTTTCTTCCAGCGAGAGCAGCGGAGTCTCCAGGATCACCTTCACAATAGCTCCGGCCTCATGGCCTACTTCCACCACGGCGGCAATATCGTTCTGGACGCTCTGCCTGTCGCCTGATTTCAGCGCGCCAATGTTCATCACCATGTCCAGTTCGCGGGCGCCCATGCGGACAGCTTCCTCCGCCTCAAAGCGCTTGACCGTGGTGTGGTTGGCTCCAAGAGGGAAGCCGACCGTCGTCGCCACCTTCACCGCAGTTCCGCTCAGCATGGAAGCCGCCACGCTGATCCACCATGGGCTGACGCAGACGGCGGCAAAGTTGAAGAAAACGGCCTCATCGCAAAGCCGGACAATCTGCTCCCGCGTGGTCTCAGGCTTGAGGAGGGTGTGGTCAATACAGCCGGCGACGGTCTGCCAGCCGGCTACTTGAAGCTGCGCATCTGTCAGCGCCTGCGACATACGAAAGGAATTCTACCACCCTCCTTCATTCTTTAATCATGCGGAGTTTTTCGGTGACGGCCCAATTATTTCTCCATCAAATCCTCCGGAAGCACGCAAATATCGGGAAGATTACGGTAGCGTTCGTTGAGGTCCAGCCCGTAGCCGACCACGAATTTGTCCGGGATCTTAAAGCCCACGTAGTCGGCCTGCACGGGCACCACGCGACGCGAAGGTTTGTCCAGCAGCGCGGCAATCTTAAACGCCCGCGGCTGGTGGGCCAGCAGCAATTTGCGCAGGAACGTCAGCGTGAGCCCGGTATCCAGAATGTCTTCCACCAGGACCACATTCTGGTTGTGCAAAGGCGTGGTCACGTCCTTGATCAACTGGACTTCGCCGGCGCTTTGCCTGCTTGCGCCATAGCTGCGCACGGCGATGAAATCAAACGTGGCGTCCAACTCAATCTGCCGCGCCAGGTCGCTCAGGAACAGGCATGCTCCCTTGAGCACGCCCACCAGCACCACGGATTCGCCCTGGAAGTCGTTGGTGATCTGCCCGCCGATGCGGGCCACGGCCTCGGCAATCTGTTCGCGTGAAAGTAGCAGTTCCATTGCGGTCTTTGCGGGCGAGCCGATTCTCTCACAGTCCACTACTCCGGCTCCACCCGGACAATGCACCGGCGGCGCCACCCGTTCTCTGGCTAGAAATCTGCCGACCATTTAAAATTCTCCCTTCCCATACGAGGTGGACCTTGCCGTTACCCGAGTACCACGAGCTTGTTGCAGCCGCAAAAAAAGAAATCACTGAGATTGACGCGGAGGAGCTCAAGCGCCTGCAGCAGTCGGGCGAAAGCTTTGTGCTGATTGACGTGCGCGAGCCCGACGAGGTGGCGCAGGGCGCAATCGCCAACGCGGCCGCCGTCCCCCGCGGCGTGCTGGAACATAAGATCGAGACGGTGACAACCAACAAGGAAGAAATCATCGTCTGCTATTGTGGCGGCGGAGGCCGCTCCGCCCTGGCCGCCCAGAACCTGAAGCGCATGGGTTTCAAGAACGTGATGTCGCTGGCCGGAGGCTACAAAGGCTGGAAGTCCCGCAACGGACAACCGTAGCTCGCGGCAGTTGATCGTTCGCATGATCTGCATCACAGGCACCATAAAATCCGTGAATATCCCAACGAGGACGCAATGAAACTGAACGGCATCAAACTCACATGGCTTGGCCACGCGACTTTTCTCATTGAAACCCCCGCCGGACGCAAAGTGCTGATTGACCCCTGGGTCATGAACAATCCGGCCACGCCCGCGGCGCAGAAAAAGTTCGACAAGATTGACGCGATGCTGTGCACCCACGGCCACGGCGACCACATCGGCGACGCCGTCGCCCTGGCCAAACAGCACAATCCCAAAGTGGTTGGCGTCTACGAGCTTTGCCTGTGGATGAACAAGAAGGGCGCGCAGCAGATCATGCCCATGAACAAGGGCGGCTCGCAGGAAGTGGGCGACGTTTACGTGACCATGGTCCATGCCGACCACTCCTGCGGCATCGAAGACGAAGGCCAGGTCATTTACGGCTGCGAACCCTGCGGCTATGTCATGCAGTTTGAGAACGGCGTCAAGATTTACCACGCCGGTGACACCAACGTTTTCGGCGACATGCACATTATTCATGAGCTTTACCAGCCGGACCT
>DATIWA010000741.1:0-6088 GCA_035465515.1 Candidatus Limnocylindrales bacterium
CGGGAACAATACTGCGAACATGTTAGACCGGGCGTGCATCATGGAAAATCCGCAGCAGTACCAGCTTCACACTATTGCTGCCTGAAACCCTGTCCGGCTACAACGCTCCCAGCAGTGCCGGCCAGGACGGGAGAGGCCGCCTCAGTTCCTCTCGGGGACGGTGGCAAGCCGTGTGGCTTACTGCTATTACGAATTTCTCAAGGAGAGCGGGATGAAATTTCTCCCTGTGGCTTACGCGATATTTGCATTTTCGCTGACGCAGTTGATTACTGCGCAGCAGGCGGCTGATCACACCATCGCCACGACGAAACTGGCTGAGAAGGGCGCGGCGACAGAAAGTCCTGTCAAGAACGCCGGCCAGGACAGGCGTCCCTCAGATGAGTTAAACGCACAACTCCCGAAATGGCTTCGTTTCAGCGGGCAGATTCGGCTGCGCGCCGAAGGCTTTACCGGGAGCGGCTTCAAGAGAGACTCTGATGACGCATATGTTCTCGAGCGTCTCCGCTTGAACATGAGGATTGCTCCCGCCAGATGGCTCAAACTGTTCTTGCAAGGAGAAGACGCGCACATTCTGGGGCAAAGCCAGCTTTTGCCGGTCCCGCCCAATCAGGACTCCATGGATCTTCGGCTCGCATACATAGAACTGGGCGAACCCGGAGAAAAACACTTCGGCCTGCGCCTGGGCCGGCAGGAGTTGGATTTTGGAGAACAGCGGCTCCTGGGGTCCGCCAACTGGATCAATACGCCGCGAAGCTTTGACGCGGTACGCGGCACTTGGCGCTCAGCAGGGTTCCGGCTCGATACGTTTGCAGGCTCCCTTGTGAAGCCGCACGACAACCAGTTCAATGAAGCCACCCCGGGCAGCAATATTTACGGGGTATACACAGTCTTTTCCCATCTCATACCCAAGTCCAGGTTCGAGCCTTATTTGTTTTGGCGCCGCCAGTCAGGGTTGCTCACGGAAAACAAGCTGGGCGGGATTGCCAATTTTGGGACGTACGGGTTCCGCTGGAAAGGAAAGTTTGCCGGCGATTGGGACTATGGAGCGGAAATAGCGAAACAACGCGGCTCGCTCGGTGCAGACAGCATCAATGCGTGGGCCGGGCACTGGGTTGTTGGCCGCACTTTCTCTCGCTTGCGCGCCAAACCCAGGTTTTTTGCTGAGCACAATTACGCATCGGGCGATCATAACCCTGCCGACGGCGTTCGGGGCACATTCGACCAACTCTTCGCCTCGGCGCACGACCTCTATGGTTTGACGGACCAGGTGGGCTGGAAGAACATACGGCATGTTCGTGTCGGCGCCGAAATGAAGCCCCGCGCCAACCTGTCTATTGGCGCCAGATACAACGCATACTGGCTGGCCGACCGGCATGACGCTCTTTACAGCGCCGCGGGCACAGCTCTCGCCAGGTCCGCCTCGGGGACCGCAAGCAGCTATGTGGGAAACGAGTTGGACTTCGTCATGTCACACCAATTCGCAAAGAGAACTCTGTTTCTCGGAGGAATCGGCCATTTATTCCCCGGGACCTTTCTCAAGAGAACAACGCCGGGCGTCGGTTTCACCTATCCCTATTTGTCGATGAACTATCTCTTCTAAAGTCCACAGATGATTCGGACCGAAGCATTGGTCCCGGGGCTGCCAGACGCAGCCCTGGGCTTACTGATGCCGGCCGTTGCGGCTGGACAACCTGCCCAGAGAGAAATAATCCCCATTTTTCTGCGCAAATTCTTCTGCTCCCTGTTGTCTCCCCAACGCTGACAAGGCAACCGCCCGGGCGGCGTGGCCCTTCTTCGGCTTGGCCGCCGAGAAGCTGAGATTCCGGCCTTCGGTCTCAGAAAGCCGCTGGATCTCAACGCTGAGAAACGAGCTTATGCACGCAGCAGCAAATCATATCGATGGCGTTTTCGAATTTGACCAACAACTGCGGGGGATTTCCGTCCTGCTCGCGGAGGATCATGCGCTTGTGCGCCGGGGCTTTCGGCGGATGCTCGAAGATGATCTGCGTATCCGAATCGTGGGCGAGGCCAGCAATGGCGAAGAGGCCGTCCACATGGCCCGCGAATTGCAGCCCGACGTGGTCATCATGGATTGTGCGTTGCCCGGGATCAGCGGGCTTGTGGCCACCAGACGCATATGCGAAGGCTCGGCCCGCACGGCTGTTCTCATGCTAAGCATGCACTCGGAGGCGACATGGGTAAGCAAGGCGATCAAATCGGGCGCGCGCGGCTATATCCTCAAAAATGCGTCCGACCTGGACCTGGCAACCGCAGTCAAACGTGTGGCTGCCGGCGAGACAGTGCTTGATCCTCAGCTCGCGCGCCCGACCGCCCTGAGAGGCGAGAGGTCATGCGAACTCACAAGCCGGGAGCTTCAGGTGCTTCAGCTCATCGTGGACGGAAAGTCGAACAAGGAAATAGCTTCTCATCTGGATCTTAGTCCCAACACGGTGGGCGTCCACCGCGCCAACATGATGCAGGCCCTCCGCATCCACAACACCGCCGGGCTGGTCGCATACGCAATTCGCAACGGGCTGGTGAATCCCTTATGACGAGCGCCGCGCCCGCCCCGATGGAGGACATGCGCCCGGAGCGGATGGCGAAGAACGGTCCGGAAATGGAGCACGCGGACCACCAGATTCAATGGTATGACCGCAAGAGCGTTCGCAATCAGCAGTGGTACAAACGGCTCAAAATCATGACCATTGTCGCTGCTTCTTTGATTCCCGTCATGTCCGGCTCACTCAGCTGGCGACACTCCAGCCAGCTCGTGGCTGTGTTGGGTGGCCTTGTCGCCGTAATCGAGGGCCTCCAGCAGCTCAATCAGTTTCATGCTAACTGGATCTCGTATCGCAACACCTGCGAGGCATTGAAGCACGAAAAGTACCTCTACCTGGCGGGTGCGGGACCCTACGCTTCCTCTCCCAATTCTTCAGCTCTGTTTGCTGAGCGGGTGGAATCGCTGATCTCCCAGGAGCGCACAAAGTGGTCTTCCACGCTCGATCCCTCCAAGGAGGCCGCGGTCCACTGACTGCGTTGGCAAACGTGGCGCCATAAATATGCGAATCCCTCTGGCCATGCCTGAAATCACGGAATCCGACATCAGGGCGGTGACCCGCGTGCTGCGCTCGCCGTGGTTGAGCCTCGGGCCGCAGCTCGAACATTTTGAGCGGGCTGTGGCGAACTACGTCGGCGCTGCCCATTCCGTGGCCGTAAACTCAGGCACCAGCGCACTCCATCTCTGTATTCGGGCCCTTGGGATCGGTGATGGCGATGAGGTCATTGTTCCTTCTTTCACGTTTATCGCGGCGGCCAACGCGGTGCGATATGAGAGGGCCACCCCGGTTTTTGTGGACATTGACCCGCGGACCTTCAACCTTGCCCCGGAGAAGATCGAGGCGGCCATTACGCCGAGAACACGCGCCATCATTGTCGTGCATACTTTTGGCTGCCCCGCCAATTTGCGGGAGATTCTCGAGATTGCACGACGCCGCGGTCTGTTCGTGATTGAGGATGCCTGCGAGGCGCTTGGGGCCGTGTATGAGGGAGCCAAGGTCAGCACCCTCGGCGACGCAGGTGTCTTTGCTTTTTACCCCAACAAACAAATCACGACCGGAGAAGGAGGCATCATTGTCACACAAGATCCCGCCATCGCCCGCCTCTGCCGGACCCTGCGCAACCAGGGCCGCAGCGAGTCGGACGACCGGGTTGAGCACTCCGAGCTCGGCTACAACTACCGCATCTCGGAAATAAATTGCGCCCTGGGAATTTCGCAACTCGAGCGGATTGAATCCACCCTGGCCCGGCGAGAAGCGATAGCGCACGGCTACAGCCGTCGGCTCGCAGGCCATCCTGAAGTGATTTTGCCTGCTCTCAATCTGCCGCGGCGCCGGATCAGCTGGTTCGTTTATGTAGTGTTGCTTGCCCCCCAATTCAACCGCAGTCACCGGGATTGGATCCAAAAAGGTCTTGCCGCACGCGGGATCGGGAGCGGCAGATATTTTGCCCCGATCCATCGCCAGCCGGTATACCGGCGGGAACCCTGCCGGAAGCACGAGCTGCCGGTGACCGAAGCAGTTGCCGAACGTTGTCTGGCACTCCCGTTCTTCAACAGCATCAGCGATAAGCAGATGGACGAGGTATGCAACGTGTTCGGCACGCTGTTGAGTGCCTGCATTGGCAGCCTGGATGTGTCATGCAGCAGCCATCCTGCTGTGTTGATGTGAGCGCCCGCGACAACGCGGCGGCGCCGGGCACCCCCTCTGCCTGTCTCGGGGGAGAACCTGCGCATCGCCCCTGGCAGCGACAAAGTGTGACCGATCAATCGCCGACCGTGGCCCTGCTTTCCGGCTTGCTGCTCACGCTTCTCACCGTGGTGGCCTACTCGTGGTACATCACCATACAGATCTCGGGATTGCGTAGCGTGCAGATGGACCTGGCCGAGAAAAGCCGCAAAGACTCTCTGCAACTGCTTCGCATTCATAACGATCTCAACGCGCTTGCGCTTGCCATGAGGGACATGCTGGACGGCGATGAACCTTACCCGCTCACGGCCTGGAGAGCACAGTTTCTGAGGGTGCGCGAAGACCTGAACGATGCGTTGCGCGTCGAAGACCGGCTCGCGGTGGTGCATCGCCCTCCCGAACTGCGCCATTATCTTGCCGAGTCACTCGCGCAGTTCTGGAACGCTGTTGACCGGACGTTCGCGATGGCGGACAAAGGCAGGGAAAACGAGGCACGCGCCCAGGTCCGACTTTCGCTCCTGGCGCGACAGCAGGCGCTTAGCACGGCCGTGGCCCGGCTGCTGGTGGACAATACAGAGAGCGAAGAACAGACCGCCGGGGAAATCAACCACGTCTATGACCGCGTCCAGCGCGAGGCCTATCTCTTCCTCGCCGGAGCCCTGACCACCATTCTGCTGACTGGCTTGTACCTCATCTACTCCAATCGCAAGCTGTTTGCGCAGCTTTCGCTGCTCTCGCAGCAGCGAAGCGAACTGGCCCAGCAGCTCATTTCCACTCAGGAATCCACATTGCGCCACCTCTCGCGCGAGCTCCACGACGAATTCGGCCAGATCCTCACGGCCATCGGAGCCATGCTTTCGCGCTTGCAGAAGCGCTCGGCCGTGGATCCTGAGGTGCTTTCGGAGCTGCTTGAGGTCCGCGAAATCACCCAGTCGACGCTGACCAAGGTTCGCGAACTTTCACAGGCACTGCATCCTGTCATTCTCGATGAAGCCGGCCTGGCCACCACGCTGGACTGGTATCTGCCCACCCTGCAACATCGCACCGGCGCGATCATTGACCTGGAGACGTCAGGAACTTCTTTCCCGCTGGACAGCAGCGCCCGCATCCACGTATTTCGGGTGCTTCAGGAAGCCCTGAACAATGTCATTCGTCATTCCGGTTCTCTTTGCGCGTGTGTCCGCCTGGAGTATCGCCCAAGGGCCCTGGTTGTTGAAGTTGAAGACAACGGCGCAGGCATCAGCGCCAAGTCTCCGCAGCATGGCATTGGCTTAGTGGCGATGCGGGAACGCGCAGTGTTGCTGGGCGGAACAATCGAATTCCTGAGGCCGCCGCAGGGCGGGACCCTGGTCCGCCTCCACGTTCCCAGGGCCACGGTGGAGGACGATGAGGCCTGAGGCTCCAAGACACGCTCTGTCTCACGGCATCGCGCATTGCGGCCGTCGCAGGCGGCCGGGTGGTGGCCTTTGAACCGCAGAGACTTCGTGCGTGGGCTGATTGCGTTTGGAAGCGGGCTGGGGTCCTTGCCTGGCCAGGCCCATGCGCCGGAGTTCCGTCTAAAAGAAATCACTGCGGAATCAGGAATACATTTTCGCCACAACAGCGGCGCCTATGGAGGAAAGTTACTGCCGGAGACCCTTGGCGCGGGCTGCGCCTTTCTGGACTACGACGCTGATGGATGGCAGGACATCCTGATCATCAACGGAATGGACTGGCCGGGGCACCGGCGCCAGCGTACCACGCTGCGGCTTTATCGCAATAATCGCAATGGAACGTTTTCTGACGTCACCCGGCGCGCCGGCCTCGACGTGGAAATGTACGGCATGGGAATTGCGGTGGGCGAC
>DATIWA010000742.1:0-3936 GCA_035465515.1 Candidatus Limnocylindrales bacterium
CCCAGATCGCCATCGGCGCGCTGCGCTACTTCATGCTCAAGTTCACCAAAACTTCAGTGATTGCGTTTGACTTCGCCGACGCCCTGAGTTTTGAAGGCGAAACCGGCCCTTACGCGCAGTATGCCATCGTCCGCGCCACCAACATATTCCGCAAAGCCGGCTTGAGCGCGGAAGAAATTCTGGGCAGCGACATTGACTTGCGGTTTCTAATCGAAGACGCCGAGTTCTGGGAACTCTGGCTGCGCGCCGGCCAGCTTTCCATGACGGTGCAGCAGTGCATCAACACCACCGAACCGGCGCACGCCGCCAAGTTCGCTTTTCAACTGGCGCAGATGTTCAACAACTTCTACCACAAGCACCACATCCTCACCGAGGCCGACCAGGCCCGCAAACGTTTCCTGCTGGCCACGGCGGCCGTGGTGCGGCGCGCGCTGGTCGAGTCGCTGGCGATGATGGGCATTGAAGCGCCGCCCGTGATGTGAGGTCCCGCGTGCAAGACGGCTGTTGCAGCCTGCAACTCGCTCTTATTAACGGAAGTTGCAGGGCATCGAGCGATCACTCCTAAAACCCCTTTGGCCTCTCGTCCACCACGTTGAAGGCCCGTTCCAGCGCCAGGCCGGCACGCCCCAGGGTGCCTTCTTCAAACAGCCGTCCGATCAGCGTCACGCCGTGCGGCACGCGCCGCGGCGGCGAGAACCTGGGCAGCGGATGGGCCGGATCAGGCGCCCAGTCGCTGCGCGCCTCTGAGACCTCGACGAAGCCCGCCCGCAGCGTGAGGGAAGGATGCCCGGTGAAGTTGGTGATGGTCAGCATCTCGTCGCGCAGGGAAGGCACCAGCAGCAAATCAACCTCTTTAAAGACGCGCGCCATTTCCCTGGCCACCTTGCGCCGCAGGCGGTCTGACTGCACAAAGTCCACGGCGGAGAGGAACCGCGACTGGCGGAATAGATTGGGCCATGCGTCGGGCACCTGCATTTTCAACTCGTCCACCTGATGGCTGAGCGTCAGATCTTCAAAGGCCGCTGCCGCCTCGGCAAACAGGATCACGTCCAACGAATCATAGGGCCAGTTGGGAATCGAAACCTCAACCGGCACCATGCCGGCTTTCTTTACCGTCTCCAGCGCGGCGCGATCAACGTCGGTGGCGGGGTCCTCTTTCATCCATGCGGGGAAGTAGCCCACGCGCAGTCCCTTCACCGGCGCATTTGCGTCATAGTCGAGCTTGCTGGGCACAGAGTTGAGGTCGCCGGCGTCGGGCCCGCTGATGGCATGCAGCACCAGCAGCGCGTCTTCCACGTGACGGGTCATGGGGCCCAGCTTGTCCAGCGACCAGCAGAGCGTCATTGCGCCGGTGCGCGGCACGCGCCCGTAAGTGGGGCGCAACCCGGTGATCCCGCAGCGCATGCTTGGACCGATAATGCTGCCGCCGGTCTCGCTGCCGATGGAAAAGCCCACCAGGCCTGCCGACGTGGCGGCGCCCGGGCCGGCGCTTGAGCCTGAAGATCCTTCTTCCAGCAGCCACGGGTTCATCGTCTGCCCGCCGAACCATACGTCGTTGAGCGCCAGCGCGCCCAGGCTTAACTTGGCCACCAGCACCGCGCCGGCGTCATGCAGACGCTTCACCACCGCGGCATCGTCTTTCGGTACGCGGTTGCGGTAAGGCTCGGCGCCCCAGGTGGTGGGAATGCCCGCCGTATCGAGCAGGTCTTTGCCGCCCCAGGGAATGCCGTGCAGAGGGCCGCGATATTTGCCGGCGGCTATTTCCTGGTCGGCCTTTCTGGCCTGCGCCTGCGCCAGGTCGCTGGTAAGGGTGATCACGCAGCGCAGCTTGGGATTGAAGCGCTTCAGCCGCTCGAGATAGATATTCGTCAGCCGCTCCGAGGTCAGCTGGCGCTTTTCTATCCAGCGCGAAAGATGCGTCACCGGAGCGAAGGCGATATCCTCATCGTTCCTGGGGAGCGGACCGGGATCGGCTTTGCTCCGGATGAACTCGTTGCGTTGCGGGCCGGCTTGCTCGCCCGGCAATACCGGGTTCCACTGCGAGTAGGGAGAGAGCGTCGCCTCAATGGCCACTTTGCGAGGGCCGGTGCGGCGCTCATAGAGCGGGGCCATGGCCCGGCTCCAGTTCCCGGCGGCTTCGGCGCGCTCGGCAGGGGTCAGTTCGACTTGCTCGAGCTTTTCGGCTTCGGCAAAGGTCCCAGTCGAAACCTCCGGCCCCACGGCCGGCGCGGTCCCGAAGGCGGGCGGAGTGCCCGCCGGCGGCTGTGCCGGTTTGGGCGTTTCCGCGGGCTTCTGGGCTTCAAGGTGCGGGGCCACGGCGGCCCCCAGCAGACCGATGGATGCCTGGGTCAAAAACTGCCTGCGCGATTTGGACATTGATTCCTCCGACGGGAGATTATAGCGGCTCTGCCTGCGCAAACCGCCTTCAAGGCTCTCTTGGCGCAGATTCCTTTTGATCTGCGGTTCGATGTTATCTTGATGGCAGGCGAAGTTGCATTCTCATGGACGTTCTCAAAAAGCTTTTTGAAGACCATTTCCGTTCACCGGTGCTTCGTGTGCAGCCCTTGCAGGGACAGCTTGGCGGCTCAGGCCGCAGCATCATCCGGCTGGTGGGCGAGCGAAACAGCGCGGTCGGCGTGGTCTATGACGTGCGCGAGGAGAACGTCGCTTTTCTGGAATTTTCCCGCCACTTCCGCCGCCATGGGCTGCCGGTTCCGCAAATCTATGCCGAAGATTTGAGCCATGGCGCGTATCTGGAAGAAGACCTGGGTGATACCACGCTGTTTGAGTTCCTCGGCCGGAACCGTTCGGGCGACCGGATTGCGCCGGCCGTGGTTGAGGCCTATCGCAAGGTTGTGGCCGTGCTGCCGCGCTTTCAGATTGAAGCAGGCCGTGACCTGAACTACAAGGTCTGCTACCCGCGGCAAAGCTTTGACCGCCAGTCCATTGCCTGGGACCTGAATTACTTCAAATACTACTTCCTCAAATTGGCGGGCGTGGGTTTTAGCGAGCAGGCGCTGGAAGATGACTTTGGCCGGCTGACCCGGTTCCTGCTGACGGCTCCGCGCGATTACTTTCTCTACCGCGACTTCCAGTCACGCAACGTGATGCTGCGCCAGGGCGAACCCTATTTCCTGGATTACCAGGGCGGGCGCAAGGGCGCGCTGCACTATGACATTGCCTCGCTTCTGTACGACGCCAAGGCCGACCTGCCGCCCGACCTGCGCCAGCATCTGCTCGACTATTACATTGAAACGCTGGCCAACTATGTCGCGCTCCCGCGCGACGCCTTCATGCACCATTATTATGCGTTCGTTTGGGTGCGCATCATGCAGGCGCTGGGGGCGTATGGCTTTCGCGGATTCTATGAGCGTAAGCCTCATTTTCTGCAAAGTGTGCCTTACGCGCTCAAGAACCTGAAGTGGCTGCTGGAAAACGTCGAACTCCCGGTCGCGCTGCCGGCGCTGCGGGCGGCTTTCAAGAGCATGGTGGAGTCGGAGAAATTGCATGCGCTGGCTTCCAGAACGGAAATTTCCGCAAGTGCCGCGCCGGGGCCGGCCGCGCTGGCCGAGGCCGCCGAAGAAAAGAGCCTCACCGTAAGGATCTTCAGTTTCTCCTATCATCAGGGCGGCCCGCCCAAAGACGAGACCGGGAATGGCGGCGGCTTTGTGTTCGACGTCCGCAGCATTCCCAATCCCGGACGCGAGGAACGCTTCAAGCCCCTCACCGGCAGGGACGCGCCGGTGATCGAGTATCTCGAAGAGCAGGAGAGCGCGCGCCGGTTTCTGGAGCACGCGGCGTCCCTGGTGGAGGGCAGCGTAAGCGCGTATCAGCGCCGCGGCTTTCACAACCTGATGGTGTCGTTCGGCTGCACCGGGGGCCAGCATCGTTCTGTGTATCTGGCCGAGCAACTGGCGAAGCGCCTGCGGGAGAGAA
>DATIWA010000743.1:0-13218 GCA_035465515.1 Candidatus Limnocylindrales bacterium
TCCCTCAGATTGTGCGCGTGATTGGGTGCAAACAGAATTTAGGATAGCAGCTAAGAACGTGATGGCGACCGGGAACATGATAGTTTGTTGCAGGTTGAAGGAGATCTGCGTCACAACAATCTCAATGGGCGTTATGAACAAGAAGAAGATCTATACTTTGGACGGCAGTGACTTCTCCTCACTGGAGGAATTCGCGCGGCATTTCAGCGATGTTGTCCTGCCAGAATATCGCTGGAATGGCAACTTGAACGCTTTCAACGACATCTTGCGCGGAGGATTTGGCACTCCGGCAGAAGGGTTTGTCATCCGATGGAAGAACGCCGAGCTTTCAAGGCAGAAGCTGGGCTATCCGGCGACCATTCGCCAATTGAAAGAGCATCTTAATAACTGCCCTCCAACCAATCGGGAGCATATTGCTAGAGAGCTTAAGGCCGCCAACCGGCACGAGGGCTCAACTGTTTTTGATTGGCTCATTGAGATCATAAGAAATCATGGACCCGGTGGCCGTGAAGCAGAAGATGGCGTTGAACTGATCCTTGATTGATGTGGGCATCACAAGATGCTCGGACTGGCCCCCTTTCCCCCGCTTTTTGGGGAAGCGAGGGCAAGATTCCCATTTTTCTGGCGACTAGCATGCGTGCAATAACATGGCGCAGAGACCGCCCATAAACCAGGCGCTTTGCCCCGCATCGCACAATTTCCCTGCTCACCCTTTCCCGCTTGACCCGTCCATACCTAGGCATAGATAATCTAGGCCTTGGAACCCTATGGCTAAGAATGAAATGCTTCCCGGTACTTTGGGCATGTTGGTGCTTCGCGTGTTGCAGCCCGGCGCGCTGCACGGATACGCCATTGCCCAGCGCATCCACCAGCTTTCCAATGAATTGCTCCAGGTGGAAGAAGGCTCGCTCTATCCCGCGCTGCAACGCATGTTGCTCAAGGGATGGGTGAAGGCGGAGTGGGGCGTCTCTGAAACCAACCGCAAGGTGCGTTTTTACCGGCTGACCGCGGCCGGCCGGAAGCAGCTGCAGTCTGAAATGGATGGCTTTGACCGCGTGCTCGAAGGCATTCAAGCCGTTCTCCAAAAGGCCTGAGGAGGCGAGTGATGGGCGATTTCCTGCGCAGGCTCTATTTCCTTTTCAACCGAGGCAAGCTGGAGCGCGAACTGCAGAATGACATGGAGGTCCATCGCGAGATGATGGACGAGGAAGGCCGGCGCGATTTCGGCAACCCCACGCTGCTGCGCGAACGCTCCGGCGAAGTCTGGGGCTGGGGCTGGCTGGAACGCCTGCTGCAGGACGTCCGCTACGGCTTCCGCATTCTCCGCAAGAACCCCGGCTTCTCGCTGGTGGCGCTGCTGGCTCTGGGGCTCGGCATCGGCGCGAACACAGCTTTGTTCAGCGTGGTGTATGGAGTGCTGCTCCAACCTCTGCCATATGCGCAGGGGAACCAGCTGGTGGTGCTGCGCCAGCATTTTTCCCGGTCCAGCGCGGCCAACATGGGCTTCTCCGTGAAAGAGATCCGCGACTACCGCGAACAGACCCGTTCCATGGCGGAGATTGAGGAATACCACCAGATGGGATTCATCCTGCTGGACGGTCGCCAGCCAAGCGAGGTCCGCACCGGCGTGGTCTCCGCGCATTTCTTTGACATGATGGGAATCAAGCCTTACCTGGGCCGCTTTTTCACCGAAGCCGACGATACTCCGGGGGCCGACCCGGTGCTGGTGCTCAGCTATTCCTTCTGGAAAAGCCACTACGGCGGAGACAGCAGCATCATTGGCCGCCACTTCCGGATGAATGACAAGGTGCACACCGTCATCGGCGTGCTGCCGCCGGTGCCGCAATATCCGCGCGAAAATGATGTTTACATGCCCACGGTGGCCTGTCCCTTCCGCTCATCGCAGAAGATGATGGAGGACCGCAATGACCACATGATGGGGCTGATCGGGCGGCTCAAACCGGGCCAGAGCCTGAAGTCCGGCATGACCGACATGGCGGTGATTGCCTCGCGACTGGAAAAGAGCTACCCGGAAAATTATCCGGCTGCGCGCGGGTTTACCGCCGGCATGGACGGCCTGCGCAGCGAATTGACGCGCGATGTCCGCCCCATGCTGCTGGTGTTGCTGGCGACCGCCGGTCTGGTGCTGCTGATTGCCTGCGCCAACGTCGCTAATCTCGCGCTGGCGCGCATGATGCGCCGCGAACAGGAATTGGCGGTGCGTGCCGCTCTGGGAGCGAGCCGTGGACGCCTGGTGAGGCAACTGCTCACGGAAAGCACCATATTGAGCCTGGCCGGCGGGGCAGTTGGCCTTTTCCTGGCGGCACAGTGTCTGGACCTCCTGGTGACCCTGGTTGGCCGCTACACCACCCGCGCCGCCGAGGTCAGCATCAGCGCTCCCGTCCTGATCTTCACGCTGCTGGTGTCGGTGGTGACCGGTCTGGTCTTCGGTTCCGTGCCCGCGTTTTCGCGACGCGTGAACCTGGTGGGCGCTTTAAAGGAAGGCAGCGGCGCCACCACGCTGAAAATCGACACGAATCGCATGCGGAACCTGCTGGCCATGGGACAGGTGGCCATCAGCTTCATGCTGCTGATCGGCGCCGGGCTGATGATTCGCAGCTTCATCAAGCTGCAGAATGTCGATCCCGGGTTCCATGGCGGCCATGTCCTCACGGCGAATGTGCCGCTGAACTTTACCAGGTACCCGCACCAGCAGGAGCGCAAGGTCTTTTTTGACCGCCTGGTGCCGAAACTGGAAAGCCTGCCGGGCGTGCAGGCCGTGGCCATCAACAGCGGCGCGCCTCTCTCGCCGGGCAGCCCGTTCAAACAGCCTTTCTCGATTGAAAACCGCCCGGCCCCGGGAAAGGAGTCCCGGCCGGAGGCCAATATCGAAGTGGCAAGCGCCGATGCCTTCCGCCTGCTTGGCGTTCCCTTGATCAGTGGAAGGTTCTTCAATGCGGATGACATAAATAAAGACCATCCGGTAGTCATCATCAGCCGCGGGCTGGCGCGGGACTACTTCCCCAACCAAGATCCCATCGGCCAGCGGATCAAAGTGGACATGGATGAACACTGGTTCACCATCGCCGGCGTGGTTGGCGACGTTAAACAATACGGTCTCGACAAAGACCCGGTGGACACTCTCTACGCGCCATTTTCTCTCTATCCTGACGGCACCACCCTGATGGTAAAGACCGCGGGCGACCCCATGAGCTTTGTGCCGCAATTGCAGAAGGCCGTTTACTCGGTGGACCCGGAACAGCCTGTCACGGACGTGCGCACTCTCGACCAGCTGCGGGGGCAGAACCTGGAACTCACCCGCCTTACCAGCACCCTGCTGGGACTATTTGCCATGCTGGCCCTGACAATTGCCGCCACCGGCTTGAGCGGCGTCACCGCGCTGCTGGTCTCGCAGCGCACGCGCGAGATTGGCATCCGGCTGGCTCTGGGCGCGCAGAGGAATGAAGTGCTGCGCATGGTGGTGCGGCAATCCATGCGGGTGATCATTCTGGGATTGACCGCTGGCATTGTGGGAGCGTTGCTGACCACGCGTCTGATGAACGCACTGCTGTTCAGCACCCCGGCCCGCGATCCGCTGACCTTCGCGGCCGTCGCCCTGATGTTTCTCGCCGTGGCCATGCTGGCCAGCTACATTCCGGCGCGCCGCGTGACCAGGGTGGACCCGCTGATCGCTTTGCGGTCGGAATAAAACTCAGGATGACGACGACGAAGAAGCGTTTGGAGGCATGATGAAACACCCGACTTTTCTGGTGATGCTCCCGATTTCCGCTCTGCTGGTTGCAGTCGCATGGGGAGTGCGGAGCTCATCTCCTGCATCGCCCGCGCCCGACCGAGGTAATGTGCCGGCGTACACCTCCGACGGGAGGCTCGCGCTGCCCGCCAACTATCGCGAATGGGTGTTTCTCTCTTCCGGCTTCGGCATGAACTATTCGAACGGCGGCGGCAGTCATCCCATGTTCACCAACGTTTATGTCTCGCCGGAGGCATATCAGGGTTTCAAATCGGCAGGGAAATGGCCGGACAAGAGCATGTTCGTCGTGGAAATTTACTCGCCGGCCAGCCAGGGATCCATCAACAAATCAGGCTATTACCAGGACACGTTCATGGGACTGGACGTGGAAGTAAAAGACTCCTCGCAAAAGAATCAGTGGAGCTACTTCAATTTTGACCCCGGAGAGGCCGCGGCTGCTCGGGCGGGCGGCGGCTGCAACAAATGCCATTCCGAGCATGCGGCTGTCGAACACACGTTTGTGCAGTTTTATCCCACGCTGCTGAGTTTCGCGAGAGAGAAAAATCTGCTGAAACCGGGCCGGTGACCTGAAGCGGAGTTGATCCCATGATGGCGCCGCGCCGAGCTGCGGGCAGACGGGCCGGCTGTGCTCATCCCCCTGAGATCTGACTGTTATACTAAGGAGCAACATGCTTGCGTTTAAGCGTATTCTCCTCAAGCTCTCCGGCGAGGCCCTGGCCGGGGACAAAGGTTTTGGCGTAGAGACCGCCCGTATCCACTCCATCGCCGCGGAAATCAAGGAAGTCCATGATCTCGGTGTGGAAATAGCGCTTGTCGTCGGTGGCGGAAATTTCTTTCGCGGCGTTGCCGAGCAGGCCAAGGACATGGACAGGGTCTCCGCCGACCACATGGGCATGCTGGCCACGGTCATCAACTCGCTGGCCCTTCAGGACGCGCTGGAGAAACAAGGCGTCTTTACCCGCGTGATGTCGGCCCTGGAGATGAACCAGGTGGCCGAACCTTTCATCCGGCGGCGCGCCCTGCGCCATCTGGAAAAGGGCCGCGTCGTGATCTTCGCCGGAGGCACCGGCAACCCTTATTTCTCCACCGATACCGCCGCTTCCCTGCGCGCGATGGAGATCAAGGCGGATGTGATCATGAAGGCGACAAAGGTTGACGGCATCTACGATGCCGACCCCAAGCTGGTGACCGACGCAACCATGTTTGAGACAATCACTTATCTTGACGTGCTCAAGCGGGGACTGCGTGTGATGGACGCAACGGCAATCTCCCTCTGCCAGGAAAACAATCTTCCCATTGTGATTTTCAATCTCAATATCCATGGAAACATCAAGCGGGTGGTGACGGGAGAAAGAGTAGGATCGCTGGTTTCCGCTTAGATCACGCGGCCGATCACCTTCAGAAACATTCCCAGCAACAACAGGCAGAAGCCGCCTACGAACAGGCGGAACATCCACGTTCTGCCCTCGGCCTTGGCCACCAGAGACAGAAACAGCGCCAGGAACCACATCAGCAGCGCAAGTTTAACAATCATTGCGGCGCATTATACAACGGGAAAGCGACACAACTCCGGACCTATTACTGAAGCGCCCAGCTTTGGCCGGCGTCCTGGGTGGACCAGGTCTGGCCCGCGGAAGTTTTGATCACAAGTCCGGGGCTGCCGCCTTCAATGGAAACAATTTTGCCTGCGGCGCCCGCTCCCAGCATCACTCGCCGCCATGTGGCGCCGGCATCTTGCGAGTGCACAAGCAGCGCCTTGTTGCCGCCTGCCCACACGTCCGCCCCGTTCGCGCTTACCACGGAGAACTCAAGGCCCTGGGAATCAGGATATCCGTCAGTCCAATGACTCAGATCAGCCGATTTCAGCAGTTTGCCCTGGACAACTTTCCATTGCACAGACACCCCGCCGAACAGCCCGCCCTGCGCCATGGAAGGAGCCATCACCCGGCTGGTAAATGCCGGTGACTGCGCCAGCGCTCCCGCAGCCTGGCGATCAACCGACCGCGACGGCGCCAGAGCCTCTCCCTGGGAAGGCAGGTTGGAATTGAACATGGCAAGTGTCTTTACTGTGCCTGATTTGATGAGAGGGCCCCGCTTGCCCAGCGGCCGTTTTCCCAGCTCCACAATCTTGGCCATCAACCCGCCGCCCTGCTGAGGATTCACGTCCGGGCGATCCAGGGTGGCCGTACTCTCCCTCGTGGCTGCTGCTCCCGGGGGTATCTCAAGATTGCCGCTGGTCAGTGTTGCGCCGTTTACCACCGAAGGCGACCCAAATGCAAAACCCTGCTGCATGGGAACAGGCGCCTGGGGCAGCTCGCGGACGGCTGTCGTGGAACTTACCATCATGGCCGAAGTCTCGGTCGCGAAGATCTGGCTATTGATGTAGTCCTGCTTTCGCAGGTCGGCGATCTCAACCGGCGCGCCGGCGGTTCGCGTGGCGGCCTGAGCGGAACTGGCTGTTTCCGCGCTTGCTGGCTGCTTCGTCTTCAAGGCGGCAGGAGCAGTGGTATTTTTGTTCTGCGCCAGGGTTGGCGCCGGCGCTGCTGCCCTGACCTGAGGTTGGGCTGGCGGTTCGGCCGCCGGAGGAGTTGTGCTTTCCTCGTGCTTATCCGCCAGATTGCCGGCCGGGGGCGGAGCCACCATGGCCTCTTGTTTCTGTTCGCTCGAAGTGGACTGCGGTCCATGCTTCTCGGGAAGCTGAAGAACCAGGGTGATACCCAGGACCATGAACGCGATAGACGCTGCCAGGGCAAAGCCGGGCGTGAGAAACCAGCGCTTGCGCGGCGCGGGAAGCGCTACAGCCGCGGGCCTGGGTTCGGCCACGGGCTCCGGCTCGGCCGCAAGTTCCCGTTCCGGTGTGGTCAGGGCCACCACTTCCCGGCATTCGGTGCACAACGAGAGATGCTTTACCACCCGCTCACGCTCGTGTGCCGGAAGCAGCAGTTCCACGTATGCCGTCAACGTATCGGCATCGGGATGCAGCGCCTTGGGGTCCTCCCCGGCCTGCAGTCTCTGGCGCAATAAGCTGGATAATTCAGGCATGACTAATCTGAGCCCTTGTCTTGTGGTTGGAACGCTGCAGGACGATTTTCTTGCAGCCTTTTGGTTACATCTACTTGCAAATAACGGACATCGGATTCCAAAGCTTCTTCTGCCTGGCCGCGGTTCATACCCCGGGCCAGCAGCCCCGCCAAAACGTGTTTTCTCACCATTTTCAGCAGTTTTTCCAGCCGCCTGCTGATGGTTGATTCGTGTACCCCCAGGACCCGGCCAATCTCGGTCAGGGTCCGGTCGTCCAGGAAATAGGATGCCAGCACCAGCCGGTCTTCTGCGGCCAGGCGGCCCAGCGCTTCGTCCACGGCCGCGCTCAGGCGGGAGTCAACCGTGTGGACAGGGGCCGGGTCGGCAGCGGAAAACTGTACTCCGTCCTCCTCCTGCTCATCCAGACTCACCAGGCGCTTCTGCTTGCGATAGCGATTCACAAATTCCTGCGCTACCACGGTCCGCAGCCACCCCTCCAGGGAGCCTCTGCCCATGTAGAAATCCAGCCGTGACACGCGATGGCCCTCGCGCTCGGAAGTGCCATAGAGATCGCCGTAAATCGAATCCGCCAGCTCGCGCGCGCTGGAGTCTTCCTTGGTGATGCCCCGGGCAATGTCATAGAGCTTTTCGCGATAGCGGGTCAGGAAGTCCTGCCATGCGCATTCATCGCCGTTGGCGCAGCCGCGGGCCAGCACCAGTTCCTGGAGCTTCAATTCTTTCCAGAATCGGATTTTCTGCTGGGGCGATGCCGAGGGAAGGTATTTTCCGGCCACCTGCTCAAGGATGTGCTGGAATTCGTCGTGGCCCAGCCCATACTTTTCCGCGCCGCTCCTGTCAAAGAGTTCGCGGACCACAAGGGTCAATATTTCCGCCGGGCTGGGGCCAGAACTCATAGTCCGGATACTATCAATTTTACCTGCAAGAATGCTGCCTTTTTGCATTCTTAATTGCAAAAGTCGGGGGCCGATCGGAAGGTAACTTCTTATGCATAGAGCTGTTCTTGCGGGTACCCTGGCGACGTTTGCCCTTATGCTCCTTTCCGCCGTAGCGGTAACGGCGGGTCAACTGCCGGCAGCCGGTCCATACAAGCTGCTGTCCCCTATAACCCATGGGAATCTGACAATATTCCCGGTTGTTTCCAGCAATTCGCATGACACCAGTGAATTCCTGACCCTTGATGAAGGCATCCGCTCCGGCGAGGTGATCGTAACCGAGGCGGGCAGTCTGCACGGCCTGGTTCGCCGCCGTCCGCAGCCCCAGGTCTATCACGGCGGCGCCGAGGTCAACCGCCTGGTGCTGGTAAACAATTCCAGGCGTCCGCTGGTCCTTCTTGCCGGTGAAGTGGTGACCGGGGGCAAGCAGGACCGCGTGGTCGCCAAAGACCGGATCGTTCCTCCGGAAAGCGATCCCGTGGACCTTTCCGTGTTTTGCGTTGAGCCGGGACGCTGGGTGGAAAGTTCGGCAAAATTTGATACGCATGCATCCGTCATGGCGCAGCCCAGCGTACGCAAAAGGGCGATGGTGGATGCCGACCAGGGGAAGGTCTGGGACGAAGTGAACAGCGCGAAAGCGACCATGGCTTCCAGACTGGCAGCCGCATCTCCCGGCGTAAGCGCCGGGGAATACGCGTCCTCCACCATCGAACTGAGCGGCACCACTTCCTACGGCAAGCTGCGCGAGAACGCCGCGGTAAAGAAGCAGGTGGAAGCCATTACCGGGCCCATGCAGAAATCGTATGAAAGCGTGGTCAGGCAGCTGCGGAACCAGAACGCGGTGGGCGTGGTGGTAGCCGTCAAGGGCCGCCTTGTCTGGGCAGACATCTTTGCCAGCAACTCGCTGCTGAGCAAATACTGGCCCAAGCTCCTGCAGTCATATGCTGCGGAGGCCTTGACCGCTTCCGGGGCGGGCGGACAGGCCCGCATCAAGGATGCGCAACGCTTTCTCACTGACTGGGAAGCGCGCCATGAAACTGTGGACAGCGAGCCGGGTTTATATAGACAGCGCGAATTAAAAGGCGATGGTTTCAGGGCTTTTGAACTGACGTCGCTTTTGCCCGCGGCAAACTTTGACCTTCATCTCAGCAAGATGGCGGAATAAGCCTGCCGCTGGCGGTGAGCAAGTTCGTTATGGCGGAAGAGCGTGCGAAAGTGGTGACGTTCGGGTTGCTTTCTGCTGCCGAATTACTTTCGTCCTGTTACTTCTGGTCATGGCACCTGCTTTTTTCTGCAACAAAGGCGGTGTTTTGTGTGTCTAATGTCACAGGTAGGTATAAGGGTCGGAGGTGACCTATGGGAGAAAAATTCTCGGTAGCGGAAGTAGCGGCGCTAAGGAATGAGCTCCTGCAGGGAGGATTGGATTCATTCCAGACGGCGGAACTTTTAAAAATGTTTTTGGCCGGGCGCGGATACGGCGTTTCACCGGAGTCGGCGCTGGATGCGGCGGGACGAATTGAAGGGACCGGTTGCGACGTGGAGTTCCTCCACCAGGAACTGGAAACGCTTGCTTTGGTGATGTAACCGCATCAATCAAATTGTAAGTGGGAAGAAACAGCCGGGCCAACCAGCCCGGCTGTTTTGTTGCTGGCGGTCAGTAGTGCGCGCTCAGCCGCGGTGACTGAGATGAAGAAGGTGCCCGGAGCCAAAGCGGCGACTGATGTGGGATTTTGCCCGAAGGCGGAAAACGGAAGACTGACTGCTGCCTGCTGACAGCTACTCGTAATGCAGCGCTTCCACGGGATCAAGCTGCGCGGCGCGTGTGGCAGGCACGGTGCCGAAGACCACACCCACAAACGTGGCCACCACGATGGCAATGATGGCGGAAAGGCCGGAGATGGGAATACGGTATTCGGTCAGAAAGCGCGCGGAAAACGGAATGGCCAGTCCAAGAATCGTTCCCACAATCCCGCCGGCAAGAGAAATCAGGACCGCCTCCGTCAGGAATTGCAGCCGGATCTCGCGGTTGGTGGCGCCGATGGCTTTGCGGATGCCAATCTCCCGGATGCGCGTCCGCACATTGGCCAGCATGATGTTCATGATTCCCACGCCGCTCACGATCAAGGTGATGAGAGATATAGCCAGCAGCACCACGGTGAGAGCGTTCGCTGTCTTGGCCGCGACCTGAAGCAACTGCGTCAGGTTTTCCACCCGATACACCGACTCCGGCCGGTGCCGCGATTCGATTACCTTATGAATCAATTCCGTCGCCCGCGGCACGTCACCCGCGTCAGAGACGGAGAAGAACAACTGCTTGACGATGGAGCTGAAATAGCGCGCCACCGTGTCCGGAATCAGGATGGTGTCCCCGGCTATTTCCGATTGCCCGAATGTGTCCACACGTTCACGGAAAGTGCCGATGATCACAAAGGGGAGGCCGCTGACCTTGATTTCCCGGCCCACCGCTGCGCCCTGGCCGCCATAAACCCTCTGGGCAAACTGCTGTGTTACCACGGCCACGTGCGCCCGCGACATTGAGTCGTCATCATCAAAAAACCGCCCGGCCAGGATTTGCAGGTTGCGCACCGTGGAATACTGCGGCGATACGCCCAGCACCAGGATGTCGCGCTCCTTGCCGCCGCCAACCCCGATGCGGTCATGCAGTTCGAGCATGGGAGATGCCGCCTGAATCCCGGGCACCTGCTGCTGCACCGCCCGCATGTCTTCAAGGGTGAGATAGTCGTTGCCGCCCGACGTAGTGACGGAAGCGCTGCTCCCGGCTTCATAGTAGGCGTAAATCAGGTTCGCGCCGATCGCCTGAATCTGGTTCATCACGTACTGCTTGCCCGTGAGCCCAATCGTGACCACCATGATCAGCGACGCCGTGCCGATCACCATGCCCAGGGCGGTAAGGACAAAGCGCACCTTGCTTGTACGAAACGAATCAATGGCAATGCTCACGATCTCGCTGAAGAGCATCGTTTGGCGCGCGGTATCAGCCAGGGGGCGGCTGTTCATAGGATTTATTGTACGTCTTTCCCCGGACTGGGCCGGGAAGCGCCAGCCGGTGGACATTACCCGGTGCGGGTCAGCCGCTCAGGCTGCGCTCCTGTGTTCCCGGGCCACCATCTCCACCTTGCCATTTTTCATTTTCAAAGTAAATTGCCTGGAGCAGTTCACGCACAGCCAGAAATGCTCAATGCTTTTGCTGCTGGTGGGAAAACCAAAGAACCTGCCCCCATCGAGGCGCATCAGCAGTTTGGGGCAACTCGGATTCGCACACTTTGAGATCATCGGGTCCGCGCAAAAGGCGCTGCCTGGTATGACGTTGCAATCCCTGCCCGGCGTGGCCTGAAGCCGCGAAGTTGCTCCCGGCCCGCCCCGCCTACGTTTCATCCGCCTCTGAAAAAACTTCACCCTTCAGCTGTGCTGCAAATTGGTTGCCTCCTGTTTTCAGTGAGATGTGGCGGCACGCCAGGTGCCTAACCCGTACTAGAGAAATTGCGCTTCGTCTTAGTCCTTTCTGTGGGAGGTCAGAATGGCACGTATCAAGCAATTTGAAAGCGGTGATCTGGTTTCGGCTACGGGGGTGTATCGTTCCGGCCACGCACGCTGCCAGGTAAAGGACCTGTGGCTCCGCCACGGAGAGCGCTTTCCGGTGTGCGCGCAGTGCGGGCTGAGTTCCACCTATGTCCTGGACACGACAGTTAAACACATTTCGGACGATCCTGACTTTCAGTAGCGTCAACCCGGTCCTGGCGGCAAAGCCACCGAACCCTGCCTGGAAGCGAGGGACCTTGTGTCTTCCTGCGGAAGAGCCGGCAGCCTGCAAACGCAAGCTCCCTCAGGCCCGGTCCGGCCCGTTCACGCCGGACTGGGCGCTTTCCGGTTATCTGCTGTCGCCGCCCTGGGCCGCTTTTCCGAATACTTCGCGCAGCAATGCCGTGGTCTGCGCTGCCGGATCGGTGCGGATCTTCTTCTCTTCCTGCCCCAGCATGTAGAAGAGGCCATCCATGGTCTTGCCGACAACGTAGTCGTCCAGACTGAAATCCTGGTCGCCGGCCAGCGTGCGGGCCATTGGGTTCCGCATGAGCTGGTTGTACTGCCGTACAACGCCGACGTTCTCCATGGCCTGGTGGACGATCGGCGCGAAGGCCGCCGTCAGCTCATCCGAGCTTTGCCGCTTGAAGTAGTCGGTGGCGGCCGTGTCTCCGCCGGTAAGGATCTGACGCGCGTCGTTGAAGGTCATCCTGGTCACGGCGCGCAGAAATATCTGCTTCGCCTTCGGCGTGGCCTGCTCGGCGGCGCGGTTCATTCCCACCTCCAGCGCGTCCACCTGCGCCCCCATTCCCACCATGCGGAGTCCTTTGCCCGCCTTGCGCAGCTTTTCCGGCAGCAGGATCTTGATGGCGGCGTTCTTCAGAAATCCATCCGGGCGGCCGGTCAGGGCCACGGCATTACCCGTGCTTACCTGCAAGGCCTGTTTAAGGCCGGCTGTGATCTTGTCATCGCTCAGCGTTGCGCCGCTTCGGCCCTTGCGCGCAGCCTCAATCTCCTGCTTGATCTTGTCCCAGGGCGATTGCGCCAGCGCCGCCGAAAACAGCAGCACCACAAGCGCGAGGACGCGGACCGGTTTCTTCATGATTCGTCTCCGTGGCGTATTGTAAGTCGGAATGAGCGCGGCAAGACCGAGGAGTCCGGCACGTGAGGCCATGCACCGAAAGGGGCGTGCGGGAACAGGCTTTGAAAGAAGAAGGGCCGCGTGCTCACGCCAGCAAAACGCTGATCAGCCCCGTAACGATCAAGCTCACGGCCCAGAGCAGATCGACGTTAAACCACGTCTTGCGCAGCACGCCAACTCCAAGTTTCTCGAATACCAGGAGCGCCACAGCGGCGGTCACCAGGAGGTACGCGAAGGTGTGCAATCCGGTGGCAAGTAATGCGCTCTCCGGCGTGGCAGCAGCCATTTGCATTGCGTGATGATGCCCGTGGCCGGCGGCCGCCACCGGCATTGCCAGGAACACCGGCACAACCATGAGACCTGCGCCATGAGCGGAAGCCATCAGGAAAGACCACAGGGTCAGCGCGCCGGCGCTCACGCGCATGCTGGCCCAGCGTGGATGCCGATGCCGAACGAGTCGCGCCAGGCCGAGAGTAACAAGTGTCCCCGCCACCAGCCAGCGCAGCCAATGCAGCGGGATCGCCACGCCCGCCACCAGCGCCACCACAATGGCGGCGGCCACCGCCAGCGCATGCCCCACGCCAAGGGGCAAGAGGGCGGAGAGGACGGCCCCGCGGCGGCGCTCCTGCATTCCCAGCGCCACCGCGAACAGCCATCCCATGCCGGGGTTGATTCCATGAAAGGCCCCCAGCCCTAAGAGAACAACCCATGACGTTGTCATCGTCATTTGATCCATAACAACCGCCTTCAGGAAAAGCAGTACGAGTCGGGCGATGCATCGCCGCCCTGCA
>DATIWA010000744.1:0-5768 GCA_035465515.1 Candidatus Limnocylindrales bacterium
CGGAATCAGGAACGCTGACAACATCACGGCCACCTACAGCACCACGGCGACCTCGGCCAGCCCGGTGGGAACTTATCCCATCACGCCTGCGGTATCTGACAACGGCACCGGCGCCCTGGTGAACTACACCGTTTCGCTCAACAACGGAACGCTCACCATTACCCCGGCCCCATTGACCGTGACTGCGGCGAGCACCAGCATGATCTACGGCGATCCGGTCCCGGCCCTGTCCGGCACCATCACCGGAATCAAGAACGCTGACAACATCACGGCCACCTACAGCACCACGGCGACCTCGACCAGCCCGGTGGGAACCTATCCCATCACGCCAACCGTGGTTGCCACGCCTGCGGTCCTGGCCAACTATACGGTAACCATCGTCAACGGAACTTTGACGATTAACCCGGCCCCGCTGACTGTGACCGCAGCCAATGCCAGCATGATCTATGGCGATCCGGTCCCGGCCCTGTCCGGCACCATCACCGGGATCAAGAACGCCGACAATATCACTGCGACCTACAGCACCACGGCGACGTCGACCAGCCCGGTGGGAACCTATCCCATCACGCCCACGCTGTCTGACAACGCTACCGGCGCGCTGGCCAATTACACGGTCACCAGCAACAACGGCACGCTCACAATCAATCCGGCTCCGTTGAGCGTCACGGCAGCCAACGCCAGCATGATTTACGGCGATCCTCTGCCCGTCTTCAGCGGCACGATCACCGGAATCAGGAACGCTGACAACATCACGGCCACCTACAGCACCACGGCGACCTCGGCCAGCCCGGTGGGAACTTATCCCATCACGCCCACGCTGTCTGACAACGCTACCGGCGCTCTGGCCAATTACACCGTGACCAGCACCAACGGCACTCTGACCATCACGCCTGCTCCGCTGACCGTGACTGCGGCCAACGCGACCATGGTCTTCGGCGATCCGGTCCCGACCCTGACGGGCACGGTCACCGGAATCAAGAATGCGGACAACATCACCGGGGTCTATACGACCACGGCGACTTCCACGAGCCCGGTGGGGACCTATCCCATCACGGCCGCGGCCTCTGACAACGCCACCGGCGCCCTGGCCAATTACACGGTCACGCTGGTCAATGCAACTCTCACGATTACTCCGGCTCCGCTGACCGCAACGGCAACCAGCACCAGCATGGTCTTTGGTGATCCGGTTCCCGCGGTCACCGGGACCCTGACCGGCGTCAAGAACGGCAACAACATCACCGCTTCCTTCAGCACCACGGCGACTTCAACCACCGGGGTAGGAGGCGTTCCCATCGTGCCTGCTGTATCGGACAACGGTACCGGCGCGCTGGCCAACTACACGGTAACTCTGGTCAATGGCACCTTGACGATCAACCCGGCGCCTCTGACGGTCACCGCCACCAGCACCAGCATGGTCTATGGTGATCCGGTTCCGGCAGTGACCGGCACTCTCACCGGGGTGAAGAACGGCGACAACATCACGGCTTCGTTCAGCACCACGGCGACTTCAACCACTGGGGTAGGAGGCGTTCCCATCGTGGGTGCGGTGACTGACAACGCCACCGGTGCTCTGGCCAATTACACCGTGACCATCAACAATGGCACGCTCACCATCAACCCGGCGCCGCTGAGTGTGACTGCGGCCAACGCCAGCATGGTATACGGCAGCGCGGTTCCGGCCCTCAGTGGCACGATCACCGGAATCAAGAATGCTGATAACATCACGGCAACCTACAGCACCACGGCAACGGCAGCCAGCCTCGTGGGGACGTATCCCATCACCCCGGCGCTGTCTGACAACGGTACCGGAAAACTTGCAAATTACACTGTGACCGTCAACAACGGCACCCTGACCGTTACTCCGGCGCCGCTGACCATCCAGGCCGCCGACGCAACCGCGCCGGTGGGCGGGCCGTTCCCGACCTTTACCGGAACCATTACCGGGGCGGTGAATGGTGACGTGATCACGGCAACGTATTCCACCACGGCGACTCTTACCAGCCCGGCTGGAACGTACCCGATCATCCCAACTCCGGATCCAAATCCGGCCCTCAGCAACTACAGTGTCACGCTGATCAATGGAACGCTGACCTTGACGGCGGCCCCCGCGGTTGCAGCTTCAACCCTGGTTTCCACCGGCACCACCACTGATCTCCAGGTGACGGGTTCGGCGTCTCACGGCAGCGTGACCGTCCCCGGCTCTGACACCTTTACCTGGCAGATCAAGGACAACCAGTCAACCCAGGCCAACAACGTGGTCTTCACCAGTGATCTGCCTGCCGGCATTGAGTTCAACGCCGTCAGCACCACTCTTGGCTCCTGCAGCGGGCCGGCCGTCGGGACTTCGGGCACGATAACCTGCACGGTCTCTACGCTGGCTGGGTCGGGCAGCTTCACGGTTACGGTTGACGTGACTGTGGCCGCCAAGGGAACGTTCAACACCACCGGTTCAGTCTCGTTCGACGGGACCGACACCAACACGGGCAACAACTCAACTACGGTAAAGATCAGCGGCCAGTAGCAATCCTGGGGCTGCCGCTGCCGTAACCAGCCGTATTTGCCATGAAAGAAGCCGCCGGAACTTCCGGCGGCTTCTTCGTTTTTCAGTCTGAGATGAGGTGCGGTCCGGCGGAAATCAGGGTTTCTTTTTCGCCGGCTTCTTCGTTGCCGCCTTAGGCGGCATTTTCGGCCTGGCGACGGAAGCGGCCGGGGCGCCCGATTCGCAATAGTGCAAGGTGGTCACCGGTGAGGCCGCCCCTCCTGTTTCAGTGACGACAAACATGCGGTCATATTCGTTCTCGCCGATCGGCGGCACCGTTCCCGCCTTGAGCCGCACGATAATGAAGGGCAGAGTGTTGCTGTGTCCAACCACTAGAATGTTCCCGGGCGTGCCTGCGTAGGCCAGATCGCGAATCAGCGTGTTGGGGTCCTTGGCGGGAATGATGGTTGGTTTGAGCTTCAGCTGGCTGGCCAGCGGCGCCGCGGTTTGCTGCGTCCGCTTCACCTCGGTGACGTAAATCTGCTTGATGTCGGCGTCCTTGAGCATCTGCGCCAGGCAGGCGGCCCTGGCCTCACCGGCGGGGCTCAGCGCGGAATCTGCCGCCGCGGAAGCCCGCTCGCCATGGCGGACCAGGAAAATAGTATGGACATTCTGCGCCGCGGCCATCTGGCTCAGCAGCAGCGCAGCCAGCCCGATACGTGTAAATAAATGCTTCATGCTTTAATCGCCTCCGTGATCTGCTAACGGTTGTACCATCTTTTGAATTCCCCGGGCGCCGGAAACCGCCAGGCGGGGATACACATATTCAATCCCCGGATGGTCTGCCGCCGGCTTCTATCGGGGGTTTGCCTTAGCTGTTGTCTCGCGTCATGGTACCGAAGATACGGTCAAAGCCAATGAAAACGTGTGGTAAGATTTGCGTTCCTCCCCCGACTTTTCCAATGTTTATCTCAACACAGCCGAGGCACTGTCTTTAAAATGATCCGAGCTCTCCTGATAATTTGTGCTTTCACCGTTGTAACTGCGCTGGCCCAGCAGCACACAACGACTCCGGGCAGGCAGACTTCGCAAACGCAGCCGGCGCCGCCGCCCATTCCCGCGCAAGTGGCCCCCGACACGCCGGTGATCACCATCCATGGTCTCTGCCCGGCCGGACAGAAGCAGCCGGAAAATACCGCTTCCTGTGCTGTCGTCCTGACGCGGCAGCAGTTTGACGCCATGGTGTCCTCCATCAACCTTAATAATCAGGCGTACACGCCGGGGGCTCTCCGCGGCCTTGCCACAAACTATGTCACCGTATTGACATTGGCGGACGCGGCTGAAAGGGCAGGGGTGGACAAGGACCCGCGATTCCTGGAGCTGATGCGCATCTCGCGCATACGCAACCTCGCCGAGGCCTACCGCCGCTATCTTCAGGAAAAGTACAGCAACCCTTCTGCGGAGGAGATCGCCGAATACTACAAGCAGAACGCCGCAAAATATGAGCAACTGAAGATTGACCGCATCATGGTTCCCCGGCTGAATCCCAAACACCCCCAGGAAAACCGCGTGGAGTTTGAGAAAAAGGCGCGCCGGCTCGCGGACGATCTCCGCCAGAGGGCCGCCAACGGTGAAGAAATGGGCGCTCTTCAGGTGGAAGCCTACAAGGTCCTCAAGGTTGATTCCATGCCTCCCCCCGTTGAGGTCAACACAACGCGCAAGGGCGTTTTTTATCCGGGCGTGGAGCAGGAAATCAAGGCGCTCAAGCCCGGCCAGGTCACCAAGGTTGAAGTTGAACCTACGGGCTTCAATATCTATAAGCTGCGCAGCCGGAATGCCGTTCCGCTGGAGATGGCCAGGGCGGAAATCGTTCGCGAAATCTCCCAGAAGAAAATTGAAGCTGAAATGAAATCGCTGACCGGCCACGTGCACTCCGATTTCAATGAGCAGTTTTTCAGTCTCGCAGGATCTTCCCGGGCCCCGGCGCGTGTAACTCCTCCGGGCGTTTCCATGGGCAACACCGGCGTGCACGTGGTCCCGCCGCCGGCATCGCCCAGATAGCTGCTGCTTCACCAACCGCTTTTTTAACGACGGAGTCCCGGAAGTCCCACGGACTCCGTCATTCTCTTGCAATAGCTGAGCAGGCGCCGGTCTTGCGCATTTACAATGCTGCATGGCAGGCTCCAACCATCTGCCGAGCCTGGGAGCTGCGTGACCAAAATGCGCTTCTTTAATTTCGGCGGCAAAGCCGTGCGGCAACCATTGCCCGGGCTGGCAATGATTTTGTTAACGGCCGTGACTGCAATGTCACAGACCCCGCCGTCCGCCGGCTTTGACCCGATCAAGGCCCGCGGCACGGTCGTCAACAGCGTTCCCTGTCTCCGGGATTCGACGCAAAGCTACGCCCTGTATCTTCCCTCGCGGTACTCGCCTGATCGCCGCTGGCCAATCCTTTATGCCTTCGATCCATTTGGCCACGGCCAGGTTCCAGTCGCCTTATATAAGGATGCAGCGGAAAAATACGGGTACATTGTCGTGGGATCCAACAATGCGAAGAACGGCCCGGGTACGCTCGAAATGGCGGCTGCCCAGGCTGTATGGCAGGATACTCACGCCCGTTTCTCCATTGACAAGAACCGCGTTTACACCACCGGCCTCTCCGGCGGCGGGCGCTTTGCAGCCTCCTTTGCTCTGTACTGTTACACCTGCGCCATTGCCGGTGTGATTTCCCATGGAGCGGGCTATCCGGTGCAGCAAGCCACTCCCGCGAATGACCATTTTGTTTACTACGTAGCCGTGGGTGATGCCGATTTCAACTATCCGGAGATCCTCAAGCTGCGCGAGACCAAAGAGGAGCATGGAGCATCCTTCAAGGTAAAAATCTATCCCGGGCCCCATCAGTGGGCCCCGCCGGACATTGTTGAAGATGCCGTTGAATGGATGGAGCTCAAGGCCATGCAGGCCGGCACGGAAAAACCTGACCGGGCTTTCATTCACCGTCTGTTGCAACAGACGCAGACGGAAGCTGCTGAGGCGGAGCAGCGCGGCGACGTGATGGCGCAGTTCTATGCGGTTCGCTCCCTGGCTGCGGACTTCAAGGGGTTGGAGGACGTGGACCGGTTCGCGAAACAGGCCGCCGCCCTGAAGGATTCGAAAGCGATGAAGAAGGCCAGACATCGCGAAGAGCAGGAAATCGAAAAACAGGAATCTCTGACCTCGCCCGCCGCGGGACAGATCGCCCAGCTCGGCAGAGTGCCTCCCAACGTGCGATCGCGTGTACAGCCGCAGA
>DATIWA010000745.1:0-6887 GCA_035465515.1 Candidatus Limnocylindrales bacterium
CCGGACAAAGCAGCTAACTACTTTGACTGTCTGCATCCAGGTGTTTCATTAGTGTTGCCTGGGCAACTCTTCTAAAATGGCCAACCATCAGACTGTCCTACTGAGCTAGCCCGAATGACAGAGGGTGCAATTCACAGGGAGCGTGCTATGCTCTTGAAGCCACTGGTCTCCAGGTTCTTATGTTAGCGGAACAGGAGAAAGATAATTGCACTCCCCCACGTCCCGGCTGCGCGTCGCTGCATGGCTTGTCACTGTTTTTCTGCCCGCAGCGGCATGGATGGCTACGCGCCTCAGTTTGCCCTTCTTCTATCCAGGCATAGGAGTCTTCTTCACCGCGGCCGCATGCCTTTCCGCTCTCATGGGCGGGTTGCGGATGGCGCTTGTGGGCATTCTGCTGAATGCCGCGGCGCTCAACGGATTTGCCTACCTCCATCCCACGGAAACCTCACCGACGAGCACGGCGCTATGGACGCTGCTGCTGGTGACCGTTGCGGTGATCATCGGGTACGCGCGGGAAAAATGGTCGGCTGCGGAAATGCTGGCCGGACGGCTCAGCACCGATCTTGCGAGAATGCGCGATGAGCTGGAATCGCAGCGGAGCGACCTCAAGAGGTTCCATGATTTGAGCGTGCGGCTTTCCAGCAGTCTTGAAGTGCAACGGCTGCTGAATGACGTGCTGGCCTCGGTTTCATCGCTGCTGAAGACCGATCTGGCCATGCTCCTGGTGTTGCCGGAACACTCGAGCAGGGTGTTGAGAGTGGAAACCTTCACAGGTTTTACCGCGGAACAGATCAGACTGTTTGGCGAACTGCCCGCATCTTTTTTTTCTCCGGAGCGGCGGGTCCTGATTGAGGACATTGACAGACCGGGAACCTATTTTCCATTCATGGATGCGGCCGAGCAAATCGGGTTTCGCGCGGTCTTCAGCACCCCAATCAGCAACGCGCGCGGCGAGCCGCTGGGAGTGGTGGTGACATTTTTCAGGAAGCCGAACGCTCCCAGTGACCGGCAGTCGCGGATGGTTGAGATGTACGCAAGGCAGGCCGCCAACGCTCTGGAGAACGCGCGCCTGTATCGCAACTCGCTGGACACGCTGGCGGCGGAGCAGCAGCGCACCGCGGTATTGCGTTCCCTGGCGGAAGCATCGGTGCAGATAAATTCCGCCCTCTCCCTTGACGGGCTGCTGCAAATCATTACCGACCAGGCGCGGAACATCATTGGGGCGCGCCAGGCGTTTACCACGCTTCTGCCCAAGGGCGCGTGGAACCAGAACATTACCTGCGTGTCCGTGGAGGGAGGGCAGCCGGCAATGACGTTTCCCCAGGAAAGCTCGGAAATGTTCATGCTGGCCTGCAATCTGAACACGCCTCTGCGTCTCAGCGCCACGGGCAAGAGCCAGCCCTTGCGGTCCATGATCAAGGCGGACGAGGCCACCCGCCATGGCTGGCTGGCCGCGCCGCTGATGACGCGCGATGGACGTAATCTCGGTCTGATCCAGCTTTCCCAGAAAAACAACGGAGAATTTTCTTCCGATGATGAAGCCATCCTGGTGCAGCTGGCGCACATGGCGTCGGTGGCCATAGACAACGTCCGGCTCTACCGTGAGGCCCAGGAACAGATTGGCGAAATCAAGCGGACGCAAGAGGCCCTGGAGCGCAGCAAGGAAAGCATGCAGGTGGCCCAGCAGTATGTGGGAATCGGCATATGGGAATGGGACCTGCAAACCGGCGCACTGGTCTGGTCAGATCAGATCCGTCGGCTGCACGGGTTCGCCAGCGAAAGGTTTGATGGAAAGTATGAAAGCTGGATGGAAAGCATCCATCCGGAAGACCGGCACCAGGTGCATCAGTCGATTACGGGGGCCATGGCCCGGAGCGGCGAATATGAGGTCCAATACCGTGTGGTTTTTCCCGACAAGAGCGTCCACTGGCTGGAGGCCCGCGGCCGGACGATTGTGATTGCGGAAACCCCGGTGCGAATGCTGGGAGTGGCCATGGACATTACTTCGCGCAAGGCCGCGGAGGAAGCGCTTCGCCATTCAGAAAAACTGGCCGCGACCGGGCGCCTGGCGGCGAGCATCGCGCATGAAATCAACAATCCTCTGGCAGCGGTCATGAACGCCCTGTACATTCTGCGCACTGGCGACAACATGCCGGCGGTTGCGCTGCAACATATCCAGACCGCGGAGGCCGAACTGGCGCGCGTTGCCCATATCACCAAGCAGACGCTCGGGTTCTACCGCGAGATATCGTCTCCCGTCATGGTTTCCGTTCCCCAACTGCTCGATGAGGCGCTGGCGGCGTTCGAGAGCCGGATCGAGAAGAACAGGGTCACTCTGCTCAAGCAGTACGGGCCGGTAAGGCAGTTGCCGGCGTTTCCCGGAGAGTTGCGGCAGGTTTTCTCCAACCTGGTGCTGAATGCGCTGGAAGCTGTGAGCGAAGGAGGAATGCTGACAGTCCGCGCGCATGAACTTCATGGGCCGGATGGGCGAATGGGAATCAAGATCGCGGTCGCCGACAACGGAGCGGGAATTGCCCCGGAAAACATGCCGCGGATTTTCGAGCCATTCTTCAGCACTAAGGAATCCAAAGGGACCGGCCTGGGGCTGTGGGTGAGCCAGGGCATCGTGCAAAAGCAGGGAGGAGCCATCCGCGTCCGCAGCAGCATGCACCCGGAGCACCACGGCACCTGCTTTACTGTCTTCCTGCCTCTGGTCGCGGAGGAGAGCACCGCAGGCGTTCCGGTTGTGGCGCTGAACGCCGACGCCGGAGGCGACATGACAGCCGCATAAGCCTTTATTTTCCAGCTATTTATATTCTTTAGCTCCCAAGCTTTCTGTTGCCTGGCTGCAAAAAGGGATGCAAAAGGTGGCAGTGGTCAGGGTTTTAGCGGATTGTGGACTTTACCGGATTGGTTTAAAAAGCTGACGGCTGTATAGAAGTCGGAGCTTTTGTAGCGCCAGCCTTGCACCTTCTTAAGAAAATTAATTTAAGTGAAATCCTCTAGTCTTGGGGTATTCTAGTACCCCGAAATATTACTTTTGTTCTATGTCTCCCGTAAGCGCAAAACCCGGGTTGGCGGCAGGGAAAGGCTTCTCTCTTGTGGAAGCGCTTGTCGTGGTGATGGTGATGCTGGTGATTGCGGCCATCGCGATCCCCGGTTTTGTCCACGCACGGATGCGGGCCAATGAAGCGTCCGCAGTGGTTTCCATGAAGACCATCCGTACGGCCGAGATCATGTACATGCAGACCTATCCTGAGATTGGATATGCCAACAGCCTGGGCGTGATGGGTACGCAGGGGAGCACCTGTGAAAATCCCAACGCGAATGCGGCTTGCATCATTATGGATGACGCGCTGGCCAGCGGGGTCAAGAACGGGTACATGTTTGAAGTGCTGGGCGACGGCATGAAGCCTTCCTACAACTACACGGTGAATGCGACCCCGGAGTCGTCGGGAGTCTCAGGGCGCTGCAGCTTCACCAGCAGTGAAACCGGCGAAATTATGCTGGCCGTGGCCGGCACAGGCAACAGCCAGCCGGGGCGCTTCTCGCTGGGCAGCACCGGGACCTGCGATCACTAGACCCCATCTCCCCGATCTGCACAATCGAATTTCAGGAATAAAAAAGGCCCGGCTGATTGCCCGGGCCGCGCTGTTTTTGCAGCCTGTTTTTCTACTCCGCCTTTACCGGAACGGACAAGCTGGTGTTTTCCCACTGAAGCACCAGATCAGCGGTGTCTTCGCCTTTCTTGTCGAAGCTCATCGTGAATTTTTCAACCGGCTTTTCCAGATGTGACTTCTGCATATCAACCCGCACCAGGTCCTGCTTGGGGTCGTAATTGGTCCCCCACTGCCCGGTCTGCTTATTGATGATCAGCTTCCATGTGCCTTCCGAGGGGAGCGTCCAGAGAGTGTATTTGCCGGCGGGTACCCTGGCGCCGCCAATATTCAGGTCCAGCGGCATGGTGAGCGTGGTGGCTTCATTTGCGCCGGTCCGCCAGACTTCGCCGTACGGGACAAGCCCGCCCATGATCTTGCGCCCGCGCATGGAAGGGCGGCTGTAGTCGATGGTGATCGTCTTGCCCTTAAGAGTGACTTCTGCCGTGCCCGGAGGACTGGGACGCTTGCTCTTGTCCTCCTTCTGCTGGGCCGGGGCCGCTGTCGCAACTAAAAACAGAAGAGAAACAGCAATCGCTAAGACATTCTGCCGCATGTTTGTCCTTTCATTCTGAGCTTCAGGCAATTATCTCTCCAGGACAGGCGGAAGCTCAAATGGGGAAAGCGGACGCACGGCCCGGCGCGGCCTCCGGTTGGTAACTGAGTACGAAAGTGCAATTGATGCCTGTGAACTAAGTGCTCTTTTCACAGGTGCAATGTTTACATAAAGTTAACCGGAGATACCCCCGGGCAGATTATGGAAACAGAGGCTTTGTCATGAGGAATTCGCTGGCGTTTTTCGGGCTGTTTTGTGCTCTTGCCATCCCCGCAGCTGGTCAGGCCCAGTCCGCGACGCAAACCGCAAACGTTTCGCGCACCACCAAGGCAATCAACTACCGTCTGCGCGGCGACACCGTGAAAGTTGACTTTCACGGCACGGAATTAATGAGCAACGCCACCGGTGAAGCGCGAGTCAGGGGCAGGAAAAGCAGCGTTGAAATCGACGCCCGTTTTGAAAACCTGGATGATCCCACCAAGCTCGGTCTCGAATATCTGAGCATGGTATTGTGGGCGGTTTCCCCGGAAGGACGCGCAGTGAATCTGGGCGAACTGGTGATGGACCACAACAGCGCGCATGTCAAGGCCATTACGGACATGCAGACGTTCGGCATGATCGTGACGGCGGAGCCCTACTTTGCGGTGAACCAGCCGGGCAACATGGTGCTCATGGAAAACATCATTCCTGCCGGAACGCGCCAGGAAGATATTGACGCGAAATATGAACTGCTGGGCCGCGGCACCTATTCCTCCACCAACACTCATATTCAGAACGCAATCTTCGGCATAGACCGCAAAACGCCGCGTGCGCTGTTTGAAGCGCGCAACGCCGTGCGCATTGCCCACATTGCCGCCGCCGACAAGTACGCGAATTCGATCGTGGCCAAGGCCGACCAGCAACTGCGTGACGCCGAGGAAGCTTATGTCCGCAAGCGTGACAAGGGCACCATTGATACCCTGGCCCGCGAAACCGTGAGCACAGCGGAAGAGGCCCGCGTGATGGCCGTGAAGCAGAAGGCGGAAGAAGAAGCGCAAGCCAGGGCGGCCGCGGAAAAGAAGGCCGCGGAAGAACGCGCAGCCCAGGCCAAAGCCGATGCCGAAGCCGAGGCCAGACGCCGGGCGGAGGCGGAGAATGCCCGCCAGCAGGCGGAACTCGCGCGCCAGCAGGCGGAAGCCGCCAAGGCTGAAGCTCTGCGCATGAAACAGGAAGCCGAAAAGGCCCGCCAGGAAGCCGAAGCGGCACGCGCTCAGGCAATTTCACAGCAGCAGGCCCTGGCCGTGGAAGCGGATAAAGCGCGCAAGGCAGCCGACGAGGCGGACAAACTTCGCCAGCAGGCCGAAAAAGAAAAGGCCGACCTCAGGGCGCAGCTGCTTCAGCAACTCAATGCCGTTCTCGCGACGCGTGACACGGCACGCGGTCTCATTGCCAACATGTCAGACGTGCTCTTCAAGACCGGCAGCTTTGATCTGCTTTCCGGCGCCCGTGAGCGCCTGGCCAAGGTCTCAGGCATTGTGCTCGCGCATCCCGGACTTCACCTTGAGGTGGAAGGCTACACGGACAGCGTCGGGAGCGAGGAATACAACCAGCAGCTTTCCGAGCACCGCGCCGATGCCGTGCGCAATTATCTGGTCCAGCAGGGAATCAGCGATTCTTCCATCGTGGCCCGTGGCATGGGTGAAAGCAACCCAGTGGCCAGCAACGACACTCCGGAAGGACGCCAGCAAAACCGCCGCGTGGAACTGGTCCTTTCCGGCGACGCCATCGGCACGAGCACAGCCGCTGCCATGCCTGCCTCCGCCACACAGCAGCAGCAACAGCAGCCGCAGTAACTCAGCCGGTCCGGCAAAAATTAAAAGGGAGCCCTTGATCCGGGGCTCCTTTTTTATGAGCGAAAGCGCTGCTGGAAAGAGTTAGAGAGCTGCGGGCCGAATCTCATCATGGCGAAGGATTTTTTTAACCGAAGAGAGCAGGTCTTCGCGCGATTCGCCGGTAACAAAGCAGTCCCCGTCAATATCGGGACGGATCCGCCCCATCTGTAGAATGGGCGCTTCCGGGAAGAAGTGCCTGACCGTCAGTCCGATGGCCTTCTTCATACGGGGTTCCACCGCGTCCGCAACCAGGACAATATCGAACTCCCTGGCGTGGCACGCCTGTTCGACGTCCTTGAGACTGGTGGCAGGGCGCACCTTATATCCCGCTCGCTCCAGCCAATCCAAACGGAGGCGCAGAGCGGCTTCGGTCGCCACTACCAACAGGAGGGAGGCTGCTGGAATCGGGTCCATGTTGATGGTTTGTCGCCCCGGTTACTGAAGGGGTATGTACTAATTCTAATCCCGGTTTGTCCGTTTGGACAGTATTTTATTTACGCCTTTTATATTCAACAAGTTACGACGCGACCAGGCAAGATTGAGGCCTCTTGAAGAGCCGCATGCCTGCTGCTCTGCCATCCACCCGGACAGGTCGCTTAATGGTCTCCCTGGCCTTGCTCGCCCCGTGAACTTAAGAGAAACTTAACACCCTTCCGTCGCGCGCCAGAGCTTCCCCTTCAGGTAAGCTACTATGCCTGAGGCTCAGAGCTTCCCCCCAACATGGCTGCCGCAAATCCAACGCCCGCGTTTACGCAGAAGACCATCCTTCAGCACAGGCCTTTTCGCACGTTGTGGCTGGCGCAG
>DATIWA010000746.1:0-2404 GCA_035465515.1 Candidatus Limnocylindrales bacterium
CTCGGCGTGGTGCTTTACGAAATGCTCACAGGCCGGCTTCCCTTCACAGGCGATAGCGTTCCCGGTCTGCTGTTTGCCATTGTGCATTCGCCGCCGCTGGAGATGCCGGCGGAGGTCGCGCCCGATCTTCAGCGCATCGTCTATCGCGCGCTGGCCAAAGACCCGGCGGAGCGCTACCAGAGTGCGTCTGAAATGATTGCCGAACTCAAGGCGCTGGCGCCCCCGGGATCAACAGCTTCTTCGCTGCCCACGCTCAGCGTGCGCGAGTTGGCGCACTACCGCGAGCTGGCTTCTCAGTCAGCCCTGGCCAGACCGGCGGAGAGAGCGCGCCGGCGGCGCCTGCCTTTGCTCGTTCTGGCGATTGTCCTGGCCGTGGCGGTCGCAATGTTTGTTCCCGCGGTGCGGCAACGCGTGCTGCCTGGAGTTTTTGCGCCCCCCATGCGCCACATCGCCGTGCTGCCGATCAGCACCCTGGGCAACAACGCCGGAGATGCTACGCTGGCTGACGGTCTCATGGAGAGCCTTACCAGCAAGCTATCCAACCTTGAGGTCGGCAACGAGTCACTCTGGGTAGTTCCCGCCAGCGAGGTCCGCCGCCGCAAAGTCACCGATCCAGCCGAGGCGCTCAAAACATTCGGCGCAAATCTTGTGGTTACCGGCACGCTGCAAAAGGACGGCGACAACGTGCGTCTGATCGTCAACCTGATTGACGCCAGGAGCATGCGCCAGCTCGGCTCCGGCCAGTTTGAAGACCGCGCGGGCGACTTTTCCGCCGTGCAGGATTCGGCCGTGGCCAAACTGGCCAACCTCATGGACATCCCACTGACCGGTGACATGCTGCGCAACACCGGCGGTTCGGTGATTCCCGCCGCCTATCAGTCGTATCTCAAGGGCCTCGGTTACCTCCAGCGCTATGACAAGCCCGGCAATCTCGACCTTGCGGTGTCAAGCTTCAATGAGGCCACACAGACCGATCCCCGCTTCGCCATCGCCTTTGCCGGACTGGGCGAAGCTTACCTCCTGAAATACACGAACTCGCGGGACACGCATTGGCTGGATGAGGCTTCCGCCAACTGCACCCAGGCCCTGAAGCTCAATGACCAGCTTGCCCCGGTGCACGTGACCATCGGCCGGATCAATGATGCGGGGGGCAAGCATGACGTGGCGCTCCAGGAATTTCAGCGCGCGCTGAACCTGGAGCCACATAATGCCGACTCCATGTTCGGCATTGCGCGAGTTTATGAGAACCAGGGCCGCATCAAGGACGCGGAAGAGATGTTCCGCAAAGCCGCCGCGCTTCGGCCGGATTACTGGGACGGGCACAATAAACTTGGCCTGTTTTACTTCCGGCAGAAACGCAACGCTGAGGCGATTGGCGAGTTTGATCAGGTAATCGCGCTCACGCCCGACAATGTAGCCGGTTACATCAATGAGGCCGCGACCTATAACCAGAGCGGACAGCTTGATAAAGCGGCCGAGGCGCTGCAAAAGGCGGTAAAGCTGTCCCCCTCGTACGCCATTTACGCCAATCTGGGACAGGTCTATTACCTCGAGGGAAAATATGTTGAAGCTGCCCGGAACACGGAACAGGCGCTGAAGCTTAACGACAAAGATTACCGGCTCTGGGTGAATCTGGCGGCGGCCTACCGCTGGATGAACCAGGATTCGGCCGTTCTAAACGCTTACCGCCGGGCACTGCCGCTGGTGGAAGAAGCCGCCAAAGCCCAGCCGCAGGATGCGAGCGTGCAGGCGCAGCTCGGTCAACTCTATGCAAACCTGGGGCAGCGAGATAAAGCAGTGGCCCGCCTGAATGCCGCGCTTGCGCTTGCCCCGGATGATCCTGACGTGTTGAGCAGCGTGGCTGATTCCTATGAAGCCCTGGCGGACCACGTCAAGGCGATCCAGTATGCCAACAAGGCGCTGGACAAGGGCTACACGCTCGAATCCATGAAACTGGACCCTGACGCCCGAGCCCTGCTTGCGGATCCCAGCGTCAAATCCCGGGCCAAATAAAAACCTCAGAAGCAAGAAGGAGATTGAATGGCTGACATCAACATTACCGGCAGCAGCAGCAATCAATTTGCCGGAAACAGCTACAACGTTCCCAACCCTCAGGCAAACCAGAGCGTCGTAACCTTTCACTCAGCAAATGCAGCCGTCCAGGTGTGCTTTACCAATTACGCCACTTTCAATACGTGGGGACTGGCGGTGCCTCAAGGCGGCTCGGGCACTTCGATAACGGTGGCAAAAGTCGAGAACACCAACTTCTGCATCCAAAGCTCAGGAACTACCTGCACTTCGACAACCTGTTCCGCCGGCGGACTCAAAGATGTGACAACCTACAACATCACCATGGGTTCCGGCGTGGGCCACGGGAAAAAGTAGGTCGTCCCGGGTGTTTCTG
>DATIWA010000747.1:0-4842 GCA_035465515.1 Candidatus Limnocylindrales bacterium
CGCTGGGCGACGCCGACGACACGTACAGGAAATTTGCGCTGGGCGAAACTGCCATCGCCAGCGGATTTGCAGCGATGGGAAACGGGGAGCCGGAAATTTCCGCAAGGATTCCCCGGGTAGCGTCAACGCTGTACACGGAGATGCTTCCGCCCGCGGCCGTGCCGGTATTCAGGACAAACAGAAATTGACCGCCTGAGTTCACCCCCGCAGAAATCGGCAGGGGACCGGTGGGTGACGGCGGCAGGGCCTGGCCCACGGGCGCCAGCACGCCTGAGGTGTGGTCCAGGGTGTATCCGGATACCGTATTGGAAGTGCTATTGACCACGTAGAGGAAATTTTTGGATGGATGCAAAGCCATCGCAACCGGACGGGGACTTGTGGCGTAGGGTGATGTGGGGAGCGCGGAAAGAGTGCCGTCGGCCCGCTGGCCCAGGCCCTGGATGGCATTGCTGCCGTCGCCGACCTCATACACGAACGCCACATTCGTAGGCGCACTGGATCCGCCATAGCATCCCAGCATCGCGCATACCACTAGCATCAATAATGTTCGAATCAGTGCTCTCATTCTTTAATCCCTGCCGTTTGGAGATTCCAGCATACGCCAGGCAAAAGGGTCAAACCCTGGTCCTGTGTGGTGCCTGAAAGAGTGTGACTTGGTTTAACCAGTCTAGCTGTTCATGGGCGGTTCTAGCCAGCCTCCGCCCTCTTCCAGCCCAATCGCGAGTTTCCCTTGTCAAAAAGGAAAGAACGCCGGCCCTGCTATACTTTGCGCCTTATGAAGATGAAATCGGCGTTCTTTGGCCTTATCTTGCTGATACCGTCGCTCTGCCCGGCCCAGGGCAAGACAGAAATCGGGGAAATCAATCATGCCATGTTTCGCATTGACGTCCCCGATAACTGGAACCACGGGCTGGTGATCTACTGCCATGGGTATGACGACCAGCCCGTCCGGTACGAGCACAAAGCGCTGCCGCCCGTGCTCGCCGTCTTCGTAAAAGCAGGCTATGCTCTGGCCGAATCGGGTTATTCCACAGGAGGCTGGGCGATTGAACAGGCAATCCCGGATACAGAAGCCCTGCGCCGGTATTTCATCGGCAAGTACGGCAAGCCCAAAGAAATCTTCCTCACCGGCCACTCCATGGGCGGGTTTCTCACTATGGCCATCATGGAACAGTATCCTGAAACCTACGATGCCGGGCTGGCCCTGTGTGGACCCCTGGCCGCGCCCGCGTGGTTCATGCAGCGATGGGCGTTCGACGACCGCGTGATCTTTGACTATTACTTTCCTGGCGCCCTGCCAGATCCCTCCCGCGTTCCTCCCGGTTACGCAATGTCAGACCAACTGACAGCTAAAATTCTGCGATTGCTCAACGGCAAGCGCGCCGCTGCCGCCGTCCTGCGCAACCTTTCCGGCGCCCACAGTAACAAAGACCTGGCGGATGGTCTCATGTTCGCCACCTACGTGCTCAAAGACCTGCAGCAACGCGCCGGAGGCAATCCTTTCGACAACCGGCACACCATCTATGCCGGCACACCGGACGACAACACGCTGAACGACAAGGTGCATCGCTATTCCGCCGCGCCCGCCACCTTCAGCTATCTTCAGAAGTACTACGCGCCCACGGGCAAAATCAGCCGGCCGATCCTGGCCATTCATACCACCTATGATCCCCTTGTTTCTCCCTGGATACCGGACCAGTATCTGCTTCTGACCCGTGAAGTCGGGACCAGCGCCCTCTTTGTCCAGCAGTACGTGAAGCATGACGGGCATTGCAACATCTCAGCGCAGGAAGTTGCGCGCGGCTTTGATGAACTGCGGCAATGGAAGGAAAAAGGGACCAGGCCTTCACCGGGAGGCCTGCAATAGCCGGCAGCTGACCGGGAAAAGAAGAGGGAAGCTTAGCTCGCCCTCTTCAGAGCGCGTGGTTCGTTCAGGGCGAACTCGGAGTCAAAGCGCCCCAGGGCCTGGCAGGGATGCCCCGCGTGGTAGCGCAGATCGAGCGTGAGCCCGTCATACCCGATCTCTGTATAGCTCACGCTGGCCGCTTCCGCGCGATGCATGCAAATGCTGAACGAGCCCCTTACCGGTGCGTGCGACGCGTGCACCCGCCTCAGCCAGTCGCGTGACCCGGCATCACGGCGCTGCCACGCCGTCTGGCAGAATTCGCCGCGGACCTTGGCTGCCATAAAATCGGATATGCCGGAAGAAAACCAGTGGCGCGCCCGCCAGGTCCAGGGCCGGAACTTGAGAAAGGCGCCGTCCCATTTCCACTCAACAATGCTCTGCTCGGCGGGAAAAAATCCCGTCAGCAGAAAAGGCATCATGCCGTTCATGTCCAAGGCTTCCAGACGCTGCACGGCTTCGCGCATGCCGGCGGAGTGGATCAAGGATGGAATTACGTGTCCGCGGCTGCGCAGCTTGGGTCCCGTACCGGGAGTGCGATTCTGATTGAGCAGCGCAAATGCCATGCCCTCCGCGTTTCCCGCGATCCAGGTTCCGCCCGTGGCGCCCTCTCGCGGATACACCGCGGGCACGCCTTCACGCTCCACAATCGCGGCCGGCATGGCGGTTTCGCGCGTGAGCCTCTCGTCACGGTTCATGCCCAGCAGGTAACCGCGCGGCTTCGGGATGAACGTAAGCGTGCACATTTTAGAAATAAGAAGATAAGAAAAAGACGCAGCGAACCCGCAAAGCGCGCCTGAGACCAATCCGTGAGCTGCTGGCTGCGCGTTCGCCTGCTCAATATGATTATCGCGCCGTGGCAAAGTTTCAGAAAAGCCCGGGCAGCAGTTACTTTCGTAAGGCATCTCGACTTTCTTAGCGCCATGGACTTAAATAAATTCTCATCAGCAGTCCCCAGTTGACTTCTGGAACCGTGAACAGAGCTGGTCCACTCAGGAAAACGTTGCGCGTAGTCCGCCGCGGAACCATTGTGCTGTGGTGCGTAGGCGGCTGCCTGCTGGAATACGCGGCGCGGGCGGCATCGGGGCTGCTCAAAACCTCCAACCGCGCCCATGTCCTTCATAAGTGGTCGCGGCGGCTCCTCGCGGGCGTCAACGCCGGCATCGTCGTTTCCGGGCGCGCTCCTGACCAGGGCATGATCGTCTCCAATCATCTGAGCTATCTCGATATCCTGGTTTTCAGCGCGGTCTCCCATTGTGTTTTCGTGGCCAAGCGCGAGGTCAAGGCGTGGCCGGGGGTGGGCTGGATTGCCTCTCTGGGCGGGACAATCTACATCGATCGCAGTCGCCGTACCGACACACATTCCATCCAGCCGGAGATCCAGGCCGCCCTTGCCGGCGGAGTGCGCCTCGTCGTGTTTCCCGAGGGCACCAGCTCCGATGGCTCGCGCGTACTGCCCTTTCATTCGTCATTGTTTCAGCCGGCCGTGGACCTCAATACGGCCATCACCCCGGCAGCCATTGCCTACGCCATTCCGGATGGCGATCCCGCCACCGAAGCGTGCTACTGGGGAGACATGACGCTGGCCACGCATTTCCTTACCCTGCTCACCAAAGATTCTGTGCAGGCGACCTTGACGTTTTCTTCGCAGCAGTTCCGCTTTTCCGACCGCAAGCAGGCGGCCCAGGCCATGCAGGCCGAAGTCGAGCGCCTGCTCCAGTCTGACGTTGCGGCCCGCGCTTGAGCACGGCCCGGCATGGTTCCGCCAAACCGCGCTCACTATAAAATGACCGCTATGGCGAATGGAGTCAGCATCTCCCCGTTCGAGGACCAATCCGCCGAGCCTCCGGTCCGCGGCTTTTTGCATACGCCCGATAAACAGAATGGTCATGCGCTGGTGCTGGCGCACAGCGCCGGCGGTGACTGCCAATCGAAGTTGCTGCTGGGCGTGGCTTCCGCCATTGCTGAAGCCGGCCTTCTGGTGCTGCGCGCAAGCCTTCCTTTTCGTCAGCAGCGGCCGCACGGGCCGCCTTTTCCCGGCAGCGCCGCCCGCGACCGGGAGGGACTGCGCCGCGCGGTGGCCGTCATGGGCCGGCAAGCAGCCGGAAAAATTTTTCTGGGAGGCCACTCCTATGGCGGCCGCCAGGCCACCATGCTGGCCGCGGAGGCGCCTGGACTGGTGGCCGGCCTGCTTCTTCTTTCCTATCCATTGCACCCGCCGCGCAAGCCGGCCGAACTGCGCACCGCCCACTTTCCCCGGCTCACCACGCCGGCGCTGTTTTTCCACGGCACGCGCGATCCCTTCGGCAGCATCGAACAGATGACCTCCGCTCTTTCCCTGATTCCCGCCCGCCACCGCCTGTTCAGCGTGGAAGGCGGCGGCCATGACCTCACCGCGAAGAACGCTTCCCCGAATTCATGGGCGGAAATTTGTGAGGTCTTCGTGGAGTTTTCGCTCCGGTGACCCGCATCACATGAGATGACGGCCCGCGCGGTCTAATCTTTCTTCTGCAGGCCGAATGACCGGCTGAGCCCATGCTCTGGAGTTGTCTATGAAAGGCTCCGAATTACGTCAGTCGCCCGCCACCAAAGAATGGGTCGTCATTGCTCCTCAGCGCGCGCTCAGGCCCAACGCCTCGGGTGCGCCCCCGGCGCGGACCGGGCAATCCAAAGCGACATGCCCGTTCTGCCCCGGCAACGAGAGCATGACGCCTCCGGAGATTTTCCGTATTGGTGACGAGCGCTCCTGGGGCGTCCGTGTGGTCCCCAACAAGTTCGCCGCCGTATCCAGCGATGCCGGGCCGGCCCGGCATGATGGCTTTTTCCGCACCAGTCCCGGCCAGGGCTACCACGAGGTCATCATTGAGCACCCGGAGCACGAGCTTGAACTGGCGGACATGAGCGCCGGGCATATCGCCCAGGTGCTGCTTGCCGGCCGG
>DATIWA010000748.1:0-3538 GCA_035465515.1 Candidatus Limnocylindrales bacterium
GGCATTTCTTACAGGCAACTCATTCGTTCCATCTGGAGGCTGGCGGCAGAAACTCCCCGGCTGCGCCGGATTTCAATGGTCGGCGCCCTGCTCTTTGCCGGCGTTAGCGGATTCTGGACCACATTGGTCTTTCTGCTCGAAACACCGCCTTAGCACTATGGCAGCCAGGCTGCCGGATTGTTCGGCCTGATTGGCGCAACCGGCGCGCTGGTGGCTCCGATTGCCGGACGCTTGTCCGATACGCGGGGGCCGCGCTACGTGGTGGGAATCGCCATCGGAATTGTTCTCGCCTCGTATCTTGTTTTCTGGGGTCTGGGCCTGCACCTCCTTGGTCTGATTCTGGGCGTCATACTGCTCGACGCCGGCGTGCAGGCGGCCCAGGTTGCCAACCAGTCACGCGTGCTCGCCCTGCGCCCGGATGCGCGCAACCGCGTCAATACCGTCTACATGATCTGTTACTTCATAGGAGGCTCGCTGGGTTCTCTGCTGGCCGCCTGGGGATGGAGTCGCTGGCACTGGAACGGCGTTTGCGCCGTGGGCATCGCTTTCATTGCGCTGGCGGCTGTTGTTTTCAAAGAGCGTGGACATAAGGAAGGGCCGGAGCTGATGGCGGCGTAACTCCTTCCAGAAAACAATTCTGAAATCGGTTCGCCCAGGCGTAGCGCTGATTTAAACTCTGCCGGGAGCGATTCGCCATGCACCCGCTGCTCGAGCAAACTGGACATCGCACCGCGCCGCTGCCATCCGCCCCATGGATCATGGTCCAGAGATGGCACGATCTGCTCTTCGCTCATTGGGCGTTGCCGCCGGAGCAGGTCCGCCCGCTGGTGCCTCCTGAGCTTGACCTTGATGTGCGCCAAGGGAAGGCGTGGGTGGGAGTGGTCCCTTTCTGGATGAGCGGCATACGCGGGCGAGGGATGCCGCGGCTCCCCGGTCTCAGCACTTTTCCCGAACTCAATGTCCGCACCTACGTAACCTGCCGCGGCGTGCCCGGGGTTTATTTCTGGAGCCTGGATGCCGCCAGCCGTCTTGCCGTATGGGGTGCGCGCACGTTTTATGCGCTGCCGTATTTTCCGGCCGAAATGTCCATCCAAAGCGCTGGCCAAGAGTTTCGTTACTCCTGTCGCCGATTGGAAGGCCCTCTTCCGGCGGATTTTCGCGGCCGTTACCGGCCTTTGGCCGTGCCGCGTGTGCGCGAGAAGTACTCGCTGGAAAGCTTTCTCACCGATCGTTATTGCCTGTACACGGTGCAGCAAGGCAAAGTGTACCGCGCTTACATTCATCATCTGCCGTGGCCGCTGCAGGACGCCGAGGCCGAAATCGACGTCAACACAATGGCGCAGGCTGCCGGCATAAGTCTCCCGGCATCAGGGCCCCTGCTGCACTTTTCGCGAGAACTTGAAGTGCTGATCTGGTGGCCGGAATGGGCGTGAGCATTATGGAAAGAATCCGTGCGCATCCGCTTTGATTTTGGCGCGTCTGTTCCTACGGACACGTCAACTGCGCCATGCCTGCCACGTTCGACGTCGTCATCGTCATCTGCGACAAGGGCATGCTGGGGTCCATGGGCGCTGTGGCTTGAATGGAGACCGTGCCGGTAAAAGTGGTGCACGTCGCGATTCCGTTCATGTCCACAGTCACACCGACGGGGACGGGCGTTTTGGCGAAAGGGTTGCCGATAGACCACAGGACTTGCGGTGTGCCCGTCATAGGAGCCATGGTGTAATCGCCCATAACCGTGAATTGCACCTGCTTGTTGGGAAAATTCTGGGCGTTGGCGGTGGCCGGCGTCACCGCGATGCTCTGCAACTGGCGCGTGCCCATGGTATTCATCATTGAACCCCCACAGGAAACGAGAGCAGGCACCGAACACAGAAGAACGGCGAAGATCAGGAGTGAAGTCTGCCGGGTCGTCATGACCGCCTCCAAAAACGAGCTGCAAGGCAGCAGCAGATACGCGGAGATGCTCAATCGCCGCGCGAGGCAGGAATTGCCTCCAGATATGCTAGTCCAGTTGCCGGCGGAAAGCCACAGCTAGAGCGTCTTGCTCGGCTTGGCCATGCCCAGCATGATCTGGAACAGTAGCAGCCAGCGCTTGAGGTTCACGGTGATCAGGAAATTGGCTTTTGCGTGCTCCTTGCCGTTCTTGCCCAGTTGGGCGGCGAACTCGGGATGGGTGAGCAGATACCGGATCTGGTAGGCGCACCCTTCCACGGAATGAACCAGCACACCGGTAAGTTTGTGGATGACCTGTGTGGGAATGCCGCCCACCGCGCCTGCCACCACCGGCTTTTCTTTCCAGAGGCCCTCGGTGACAGTCAGGCCAAAACCTTCTTTCAGCGACTTCTGGATGAGTATGGTGGACGCGCGCTGCAATGCGTTGATCTCCAGTGCCGACCACGGGGGCAGGTTCAGGATGATTACGTCGGGATCGTCGCCGGCCGCGTCCATCACCTCCTGCAACACCACGGCGCCCTCGGGATCGTCGGTAGCGCCGCCGCCCGCCAGCACCAGCTGGCAATCAACATACTTCTTCACCAGCTTATAGGCCTCAATTACGCCTACCGGGTCCTTCAACCGGTCAAAGCGCGAGATCTGGGTGAGAATGGGCCGTGACCGGTCAATGCCGAAGTCGTCGCAAACCTTGTTGATGTAGCTCTCTTCCAGATCTTTGTTCTTTTCCGAGAGCGGATCAATTGAGGGATAGAAAAGGTATTGTGGGACGGAGAGCTGACGGGTAAAGGCCGGCGCGGAGAAGACGGCCGCGTCAAACTGTTCCACCATGGGTTTCAGGAAGTCCCAGACGCCGGGATGGGGATTGGAAAGGTCAATGTGGCAGCGCCAGATCCAGCGCCCGCGCGTCTCGGCTTTTGAGCGGATCAGTCCCACCGGCTGGGGGTCGTGAATCACGAACAGGTCCTCAGGAAACTGCATGCGCTGGCGGTTCTGTTCGTTGTAGGACATAAAGATGTCCTCGATGGTTTTGGTCAGGTTGTAATCGCCGCCGTGCAGCGCGTTATGGAAACCTTTGGTGACTTCAAAGAAATCGTTTCCGCCGGTGATCACCTCCCATTTGGTGAGGACTTCCAGTTCATTCATCAGGGGGATGAGACGGTTCAGGATCTCTGCCACGCCGCCTCCCACGGCGGTGGAATTGACCATTTTCACGGTCTTGCCGCGGAGATGGCGCGCAAGGAAGCGGATTTCATCGAGTTCTGGTTTGCCGATGATCGGGCCATAGTCTTCAAATCGCGGCGGCGCCGGAGGCGGCGGTGGCTGCGTCTGGATCAAGGGATGCTTTCTGCGCTCGATAAAATGCGGCGGCAGGTCAGTCTGGCGGAAGCGGCGTTCCCCGGCCTGGGGCGGCGCTTCCTTGACCGTGGAACCGCCGACCGGAACGCCGCGGTCTCCGTTGGGCCCGGCAGGGTCGCCCTCGGATTTCTCCAGTTCTTTCCGCTTCAAGTCCTTTTCATTCATCGTTTCACCAGTGCCTCATTTTTCTTCAATTCGAGCGGCTTGAAACTCACCGCGCCCGGCT
>DATIWA010000749.1:0-2874 GCA_035465515.1 Candidatus Limnocylindrales bacterium
GCGCTCGCGGATATCTTCCCGCGAATAATCAATCAGATGATCAGCCCCGTGCTGCCGGGCAACTTCCAGCTTCTCCGCCCCGGCGGCGCAGGCGATAACGCGCGCGCCCAGGGCCTTACCGATCTCCACTGCCGTCAAGCCGACACCACCGGCGGCGCCCAGCACCAGCAGCCATTCGCCGGGTTGAAGGCGGGCGCGCCACTCCAGCGCCCCGTGCGAGGTGCCGTAAGCGACGGGAAAACCGGCCGCGGTAACGAAGTCCATGCTCTGGGGAATGGGGACCACACGCCCGGCGTCAACCACCGCTTCTTCGGCAAAGGCGCCGAGGCCGGTCAAGGCCATGACGCGATCGCCGGTCTTGAGCCCGCTGACGCCCGCTCCAACCTCGGTGATCACGCCTGCGGCTTCCGCGCCAGGAGTAAACGGCAGGGCCGGCTTCTCCTGATATTGTCCTGCGATCAACAGCAGGTCGGCGAAGTTGACCCCGGCTGCCTGGACAGCGATGCGCACAGCTCCGGCCCGCAACGGCGGCGCAGAAGCCTCCTCCAGGGACAGCTTCTCCGGACCACCCCACTCTTTGCACATCACGGCATGCATGATTGCCCTCTCAACAGGAAGGAACATTGTACGCGAACGATTTAGCGGCCCGCCGTGCTCGCGGTGGCCGCCGGCGCGCCTTTGAGCGCCAGCAAACGCTGCTGCGCTATTTCAGAGTAGATACTTTTACCTCTATATCAGTCCCGGGACAAGAGATAAACACAACCAGAGCATAGGTGAGCATTCCGATCTCTTGCGCCGGAATCACGTTCACGGACGGGTGTGGATATCAGCCGGACAACGGCGCATTACGATCCCGACGCAACCTGGAAACTGGTGGATGAGTGGTCCCGACGCGCGCACGCAAAAGAAACGGCCTGCCTTGCGGCAGGCCGTTTTGCCATGATCACGGTCAAAGGTGGTCTAGGGGCTGGGTACGACCGCCTTCGCCTGATTGGAAAACGAGCTCTCGGTCCCATCCGGGGCCACGGCGGTAACCACGTAGTAGTAGGTCGCGCCTGAACTGACCGTGCCGTCGGTGAAGGTGGAACCCGCCGCCATGGACTTGACCTTGCTATACGGTCCGCCGCTGGCGGTACCACGATAAACGTTGTAGCCGGCGACTGCGGAGGTGCTTGGGCTCCAGTTGAGGTCCACAAAATGCTGCACGGTAGACCCCGTACCGGAAAGCGCGACGGTAACGGAGGAGTTCGTGGCGTTGCTGGAGATCTGCAACGTACCGGAGGCGCTGCCCGCCGCTTGCGGGGCAAACGTCACCGTGACACTGGCGCTCTGCCCCGAGGCCAGGGTAAGAGGCAGCGCCGGCCCCGTCTTGCTGAAGCCTGCGCCACTGAGGGTGATGCTGCTGATGCTGACGGAGATACTGGAGCTATTGCTGATGGTGACCGTCTGCTTACCGCTTGATCCGATGACCACGTTGCCAAAGGCCAGCGACAGCGGGCTCACGGCCAGCGTTCCCTGCGTGCCGGATGGCGGAGGCGGCTGGGTCACGCTTCCGAGGTACTCGTAGGCGCCGATGTCATACGCGCCGCCTTGCGGCCGCGGGGTCTGGGTGATGTCGCGGGTGATACCGTCGTTGGCCCCCGTGTTGATGGCAGGGCTGCTCGACTGGAGCTGGAAGTTCCCGGCGGTAATGCTCGAAAACTTCGGGTCAGCATTGACGCTGGCGGATGAAAAGGAAGGAGCAGCGCCATGGCCAAAGAAGAGGTTGTTGCCGCCGGAAAATTTCGAAAGCGACGAGTTGGGGGCGATGTACGTTTCGCTGGAAAGCAAGTCCACAATGTTATCGGTCAGAACGACAGGGGCCGAGGCGGAGAAGGCTCCCGAGTTGCCGTTGGCGCGCCGTCCGCAGTCATAAAGCGTGTTGTTCATCACCCGGACCGCGGCCGAACCGGTGCCGCCGACGTTGATGCAGGTGTACTGACTTTCTACGCCGCCGGGAGCCGGGCCAGTGCCCACGCGATAGATGACGTTGTTGTAGGCCCTGACCTGGCCAAGCCCGGGGTCAATCACGCCGAAGTTGATGCCATCGCAGCGCGCATCATGGATAAGGTTGTTGCGAACCGTCAGATTGTAAAGAGGAGCGCTATTGGAATGAAACTGAAGCGCCTGGCATGACCGGGTGTTGGCGATTTCATTCCAGCCAAAGTCCACGCCGTTTGTACCGCCGTAAAACATCACGCTCTGGTATTGCTTGATGTTGGTGCTGGTGGTGGAGCCGTTGTCATGTATGAGATTGCGGTACATATAAATGGCTTTATCGGCTGAGAAAACAACGCATGCCCCGGCTCCGGAGCCGTTAGGGCAGGAAATATCATTGCCGATTACGCGCCAGTTGGCCGAATTGGATACTTTCAAGGCGCTATTGACGCCCCGCAGCTTGATGCCCGCCAGGACCCAGTAATTCGCCGTGGCCGTTGTGCTGATCCCGTACGGCTGGCCGGTTGCCGACCCGATGGTGGCGCTGGCGCCCGGATAGGCAACGAGGGCAATCGGATAACCGGAGGTGCCGCTCTTGGCGATGGCGAGAGACGCGCCCGAGGCATCGAGCGCTGTTTCATTGATTCCATTCATCAGATAGATGATGTCGCCTGCCTGGGCGGCATTCCTGGCGCGGCGCACTGTGCGCCAGGGCGCTGTGAAGCTGCCGGCGCTTGAATCCGAACCGGTGGTGGACACAAAGAAAATTCTGCCCGGCCGTACAGTGAATTTCATCGCGTTACTGGCGCCGGCGCCGGATACATTGACCACGATATTTCCCGTGACCGCCGCATTGCCGATCTGGAAACTGATTTTGGTGTCCGACCATTGCAGATA
>DATIWA010000750.1:0-6526 GCA_035465515.1 Candidatus Limnocylindrales bacterium
CCCTGCAGGCCGGATCACGTTAGCTGTTCTGCTGGTGTGTTGATTCCCGGCCGGCTCCGTAATTCAAAGCGGCGCTCACCATGGAAACGGTGAACGGGATCGTGAAGTTGAGCAGCAGCTTTACCCAAAGCCTGGGTGTGAATTGGGCATGCGCAATGACGTCATATTGATTCGTTGCTGAAAGGATTGTGCCTACGGGGGCGGCAATGGCCAGGCCTCGTCGCACAACAGGCCTGGAGCGGAGGTAGCGCCAGGGTGAATCGCTCCCGGATCTTGAGTTCGTGGGCCGCATAAGGCGCCGGGGTCCTCTCCTCTGCCGGAATGCTCGGCAGACACTGTGTGGCTAAAAACGAGGACCGGCGGACGGATTCGCCGGCCCTCTTGCAGGCTTAGTGCAGTGAGAAGACCGCAACATCATGGTGCAGGGGATCAAACTGGTAGAGTCTGAGCCTGCGGCTTGGTTCGAAGTTCAGTGTCAGGTTGACGCGGTGAAGTCCAGGTGTGCCGTCTGTTCCGACTGCCGGAACGTTGATCAGTCCCCACGGTCCCCCTGCGTTGATCCACCAATAGTCACGCCCGAAGGTAAACCAGCATCCCGAGCCGCCCAGCGCCACGGTGCTCTGGAACTCGTTCTCCCATCCGCGGGAGCCGCCAAAGTCCACGTTCATATAGCTGTGCACAAAGTGGTCCCCGTTGTACAAGGTCGCCTTGTAGACCGCCGGGCGTGTCTTCCATTTGGGAAACGCGGCGATGCTGGGGAAATCCGGCGCCGTGACGGCGGGTCCGCCGCCGTAAATGGTGTTGTTGACATAGAGCAACGTAGCGTCTGAGTTGGGATCGGCCGTAACGCCACGCGGCAGGTGCGTGCGGTCGCTCCAGTCGTTGAACGAAAGCAATGCGTCTGCCATAAGCATCGCCGCCTGGGATGAGGAGGCATTTATGGCGGAGTTCAGGTCGTTCCACATGCGTTTCGCCGGCGCAAGGTCGCCTATCTGCGCGATGGCGGCCAATTGGGCGGCGCGACTGGAACGCGGCGCGGGGCCGAACGTGTTCACTTCCCACTGCACCAGCGTCTGGCCGCCAACCACCTTCAATGCGTTCTCAGTGACCTGCACACGAGGTGGGTGGATCCTCCAACCCCAGTGGTAGGTCAGGTTATAGTACTTGCCGGGCGCCATCTTTACTTTGAAGACATACCTGGTGCCCTCATTTGCCATGGGGAAGAATGTGGCATCCATGGCGACGTGCGGCGGGCCGAATCCTCCGCTCGCCGGCGGAGCGTCGAAGTACATGACGTAAGGGGAGAAATCGTCGGTGCCCCGATGCAGAACGTCCACGGTATAGGTGATCTCCCATGGAACATTCATGACCAGGCTCGGGTCGAGCAGGGACGTGTCGGACTCGATATGGTCGTCATACCAGACCTGATGGATGTTGACGTTGCCGGTGGCATCCACCTGTTTGACTTTCTCCGGTCCGGTGTAATGCAGCAGCGCCATGCCGCTGTAGGTGGGCCGGCTGGGAATGGGATTGCCTTCCAGAATGTCCAGGGCGAACTGGATCTTTGTAGTATCAACGTTTCCGGCGAGCGCGCCGGCAAAAATCGAGAGCAGCGTGTTGCCCAGGTCGTCTTTGGGCGATGTTGGATCAATGCTGCTGGTGACCACCGGGCCGTCCAGCAGGTTGTAGGGATTGGTCGCTGTGGATGGGTTGGTATTCGGCATGATGTTGCCGTTGCTGTCGTACATGTCCGAATCCACGGTTTGCAGAAAATTCGATCCCGGCGGGTTGGCGAAAGGGTCCACCGACGGGAATCGGCCCTCAGGCGTTACGACAAACGTGGTAACGCCATCTCCTGGATATCCGGCGCAGCCTGTGGCCGGCGGGCATTGGGTCGATGGTCCTGGCTTGGGCGCCGGAAACTGGGCCGTGGCCAGTGCAGCCATCAACATCGCTGTCGCGAATGCAAGAAAAACTCTCTTCATGTTACCGCTCCTGATCTCCTGTTTTTTGTGATCACCCGATGGCATCTTTTCCTTGAAAGGCTTTTCGAACTCAGGCCTTCCGTGCCATGTTCTTGAAGTGATCCAACGGTTTTGCCAGACCCATGAACTGGAAGTAATGCGCCATGACTTCCGGGCGGCTGCGGGAAGGGACCGCCGCCCAGCGCCCCAGTCGTTCATTCCCGATGCGCACGATGCCGCGGGAACAATCCCCTTCGCAATGCGCCGCCTTCCCGTGGTGCGTCGCGCCATCAATCGTGGTGAAGAACCGGTCTTGAATGGCTTTTACATCAGCCGGTTTCCCGGTGAGGAATGACCAGCCGGGTCTGGCATCAAACCTGTCAGCAAAGGCCTTGAGTGCGCGCGGCGTGTCATGTACAGGGTCAAAAGTGATGGAGTACATAAAGACGTCTTTGCCCAGGTGGTCGCCCACCAGGTCCTGCAGGCCCGCCAGGTTCTGGGTGATCGGATACTTCTCATGAAAGGCTATGGACATGAAGTTGATGACCACAACTTTGTCCTTGATCAGGTCGCGATAAAACACCGCCATTTCGCCTTCGTGATCAATCACCGGCACATTCGGGAAGTAGTGGGCCCCGCGTCCGCCCGGAGGCGCGGAACAGGTGGCGGTGGCGTGGGATTGTTTGGTGCTTTCGCCGCCAAGGGCAAGTACAGGCAGCGCTGGTACCAGCAATGCGGCTCCCTTGGCCATGGTCGAGATGAGTTCTCGTCTCTTCATAATGGAATCTCCTTTTGATCGGTCCAGGAAAACTGCCTCACACGATGTCCCAGCGAATCATCATGGCGTGGTCCTCGTGCACCACATTGTGGCAATGCATGACGTATTTGCCCTTGAAGTCCCTGAAGCGGATGAAGATCTTTACCTCTTCGTTGGGTTTGAGAGCGATCACGTCTTTTCGCGACTTCTCCGGGTCGCCCGGCAGCACGGGAAGTCCGTTGCGGGTCAGAATCTGGAATTCCTCGAAGTGGATATGTACGGGGTGAGACCAGTCCGACCCTTCGTTTGTGATCGTCCAGATTTCCGCCGTCCCCTGTTGCACGCGGGCATCAACGCGGTCCGGATCAAAAGGCAGGCCGTTCACGGTCCAGGCGCCGCCGTCATAGTCAAATTTCCAGGTCCGCTGCGCGACAACTTCGCTGAGGTCGATCTTGGGAAGAGGGCGCAGGCTGCTGGGAATTTTGCTCGGGTCCTTCACTTTGGGCCCGGTCACTGAGAACACCATCAGCGGATCTCCCGGGTTGAGGATCACTCCGGTCGGGCCGCGGCCATTCAGTTGCTCCAGTTGGTTGTAGAGAAACACCTGGTCGCCAATGTTGTTCTGGCTGAAGTCAATGATGATGTCTGACCGCTCGGCCACATTCAGGCTCAGGCTTGTGACCTGGATCGGGGCAGGCAGCATGTTGCCGTTGGTCGTGATCTGCCAGAACGGCTGATTGTTGCTGAGCGCCACCTGATAGAGGCGTGATGGGCCGCCGTTCAGGATGCGGAAACGATATTTGCGCGGCGAAACGACGAAGTACGGCTGAATGATCCGGTTGACCGTGAACTTGTCTCCCAACAGGCCGTCCGTCACCATCTGGTCGAACACCGCCTGGCCATTCTGATCAAAGATCACGTCATGCAGAATCAGCGGCACGTCGTATTGGCCGCTCGGAAGCCGGAAAGCGCCGGGGGTGTTGTCGCTCTCGTTGTTCGTGTCGCGGTCGTCAAACAACAGGTGGAATCCGCTCAGACCGGCATAGACATTGGCGGCTGTGAATCCATGCATGTGATCGTGATACCAGAGGGTATTCATGATCTCATTTGGGTCGTTGCCCGCGGGAAAGTTCGCGTAGTGGTGGTCTGTGTACTGGCCGGTAGGAATCCAGTCCGCCGGGTTTCCGTCGCTTTCGGAAGCCGTATGAAAATTGTGGAGATGCGTGGTCACGAACGGGACCGCAAACATGGCGATGTCTGCCGGGATAGTGTTGTAGCGCCGCACCAGAATCGGCTCACCATACTTGGCCATGAAAGTCGGGCCGGGCAGGATGCCGTCGTAAGAGAGAGAAAGCGTGGGTGCCAGGTCAGGGTGGTACTGCCAATACGACGCCCCGATATTTTGTACGTAGAATTTTTTGGGGGGATACTGGCTGTAAAGCTGGTGCGCGGCGGGGTCCACCGGCGGGTTGAGCGTTGACGGATCTACCGGTTGTTTGACCGGCGGAATGAACAGTGGCGCGATAAACGGCCGCGTCGGCGGGCTCGGGGGGTAGGGCGGGATGTTGTCAGGCGAGCATAACTGACCGAATGCAGGTTTGCTCCCCAGCACGCCTGTCGCTAATGCCGCTCCACCGGTTGCGATTCCCATCTTTAACAGGTCTCTTCTTGTCGTCATCTCTTTTCTCCAGTTCACTTCAAGAACTCAATTGCGGGTCCTTGGGTGTTTGCTCATTGCGTTGTTTGCGGATGCCAGTCCGAAGCCTTGACCATTCTTGCTCCTGCTCCGGACAAATCACGTCTGATGTCTTGCTGCGACTTTACTTATGCAACCGTAGGGCCAGAGATCCTGGATGCGTGATGGCAAACCTAAGTGGCTGGGCTGCAAGCAGATCGTCGGCGCGGCGCGCTTCGTCAGCGTGAGATCGCGCAAGCGTGTCGCCGTCGGGTGAACAAAATAGTGACGCGGTGTTCAAAATACTGACAGGGCTCGCGCTCGGGATTTTTTTGGCGCTGAGCAGTGCATCAAGTCACATCATCCGTGTGACCTGATCAAATGGGGAGATGGAGACAGGGCGGCTCGATGGAAGGATTCATACAGCCGTCAGCGAAGGCGCCTGGAACGGCGCCTTCGCCATGGATCTTTGATTTCCTGCCTTGTGCAGGGCTCTGTTAGTGTCTATTCCTTCCCGGCCGGCTGCGTGGGCCCCATGCGGATGCGCGCATAGCCGGATGGAATCGTGAACAGCTCTGGGTCCTGGGCTTGCTCTTGAATGTCCTGGAGTTCAACTTTGTTGCCGGGGGTCTCCAGCTTGACGATCAGGTCCAGTTTGTTGTCCATCCAGACGTATCCCTCTTGCCCGTCTGGAAGCGTGCCAACCCACTTGGTTACATTGCGTCCATTCAACTGGCCTTGACCGGAGTTGCGACAGGGAACCGCGTTCTTGTCGGCGTTGGGGAACAGGCTATCGCACGGCCGCGCCGGATCAACCGGCTTGAGCAGCGTTATCCTCTGCTTCGGAGCGCCTTCCGCTCCGCTTATCTGGATAAATGACTTCTGGTAAGGCATCAGCAAATAACTGGTTCCCTCATCAAAATCCAGCAACACGATCGGGGCATTGGTTCGGGAGGAGTCAGGTTCGATGCGCATCCTGCTCTTGCCGCTATACACCAACTCTTTCGTGATTGTGCCGTGGCTGTTTTGTACCATCACGGCGGAAAATTCTGCCGGCGCCTGGGCCGCTGCTGAGCCTGCCAGCAGGCAGCAGAGAATGACCGATCTCATCCGATTTTGTAGCATGCCAATTCTCCTAGAAAATATTGGACAGACTGCGGCTCTGTCCGAAAATGTCTGCTCGAGAGATTCCCAGCTTCCGCATCTTGGCGTACAGAGTTGTCCGCTTTACGCCAAGTCTGGCGGCAGCGCCGGCAGGCGTGCCAACCAGCCCTCCGCTCTCCTTGAGAATGCAAAGGATATGTTCCCTCTGCACCTGCTCCAGCGTGCCCAGATCAGATGGATCATCCTGCGAGGCACAGAGTCCCTTGATGGGCGGAAGTTCGAGCACCGGGCCGCTCGACAGAATTACCGCTCGTTCGATCAGGTTCTCCAGCTCACGGACATTGCCGGGCCAGTGCCACTGCACAAGCTGGTTCATCACCATCTTGGGAATTTGCAGCACCGGCTTTTGCATCTGCCGGGCAAATTTGTCGGCAAAATAATGCGCCAGGGCCGGGATGTCTTCTTTCCGCTCCCGCAGCGCCGGCACCTGAATCGGGAAAACATTCAACCGGTAGTAGAGGTCGCTGCGGAACTCTCCCTGGTGCACCATCTGCTCCAGATTGCGATTGGTGGCGGCCACCAGGCGCACGTTGACCTTGACTGTCTTGGCGTCGCCCAGGCGCTCGAACTGCCGGTCCTGCAATACCCGCAGCAGCTTGGGCTGCAGTTCCAGCGGCAATTCGCCGATCTCGTCCAGGAAGAGCGTTCCGCCGTCGGCCAGCTCCAGACGCCCGATCTGCTTGTTGACCGCGCCTGTGAATGCGCCTTTGGCATGCCCGAAGAGCTCACTCTCCAGAAGAGTTGCCGGAATTGCGGCGCAGTTGAGCTTGATAAAAGGACCGTGCCGCCGCTGGCTCAACTGGTGAACGGCCCGGGCCAGCAGTTCCTTGCCCGTACCGGTTTCACCGGCCACCAGCACCGTCGCATTCGTGCCTGCCACTGTGTGAATTTGCTTCAGGGCCGCGCTCAGCGCTTTGCTGGTTCCCACCAGTTCGTTGAGTACGCCTTCGGCCCTCAACTCCTCTT